>DOUV01000178.1:8022-30700 GCA_003520455.1 Chloroflexota bacterium
GGGCTCAGAATGAATCGTCGTCTTCGGTCCCGTCTCCTTCCTAGGGGCAACGACCCGTGGTGTACTGGAAGCTGTCGAGGATGATCGGTGGGGTCCCGTCTCCCTTGACCCCATACGCATCCAGACGGATGGAGCCCGCGGCGGAAACGATCAGCCGCGCGAAGTGGTGCATCGTGTTGTCGCGGAAGGCGGTCCAGGCCGGCGGTGGATCTGTGGCGAAGCTGGAGAAGCTTCCATTGATATTGCTCAGTTTGCCGCCGGGGCTCACTTTGACCCAGGTCACCCCGTCCTCCATGGTGTAACAGGTTGTGGACGTTGAGGTCGGTGTGTTTGTTGCTGGCACATCGATGAGCGGATACGTTCGCTCGTAGGATTGGTCGTGGGCGCTCAGTACCAGCTTCACCCCGAGGCGCTCGAAGAGTGGGCCAAGTTGGGCTCGCAGGGCGGAGTTGGATGGGTGATTCGTGCCGTCGGAGAAAGGCGACACGTGGAAGTAGGGAATGATCCAGCGCTGCCCGGCGGCCGTGGCGGCTGCGATATCTTGCTCGAGCCATTGGACTTGGGCGCCGGTGAGGCCATCGGAGTTGTAGACCGCGAGGATCGAGACGAAGTGTACATCGCCCACGTCGAAGGAGTAGTTCCGGCGACCATCAAAGCCTTCGGGGGTGGGAAAGCGGTCCGCCCACGGCTGGAAGCCCTCTTTCAGCAGGACTTCGTGGTTCCCATACGTCGGCATCAGCGGAGACCGGGAGGCGATGGGCTGCATCTGATAGAACCAAACATCGATGGTATTGTCGAGCGTTCCGAACCGCTTGTCGGTGTTGAAGTAGGCGTAATCGCCGCCTGGCAGCACCAGGAGCGGCTGAAGAGCAGCAATCTCGTCGACGACCTGTTGCGTTCCGGTCGCGAGGCCATCCTCCCGTCCCACCAGTCCAGTGTCGGCGACGTAGATAGCGTCGAAGTCGGCAGACCCATGGGGGGGAGCCGTGCGCGTGGAGAAAATCGCGCTCCAGGTCGACCCGTCGCCTTGGACGCGGTATTCGTAGGGTGTCGACGGAGTCAGCGATCCGATAGTCACCTCGTGCAGGGTGCCGGTGGTGCCGGAGGCGCGTAAGGTCCCGTCGGCCCGCTGCCACACCGAGGAAGCCAGCGGCCGGTATTCTACGGTCGAGGGCGTCGCCGTATCCTGCGAGTGCCACACGACGGTGAGGGTGGTGGAGGGATCTTCCACCCAGGCCAGGTGGACCTGGTCGGGGGCCTGGGCACCGCCCACCGTGAGGGCGACTGAGAGGGTGGCGGAGGTGTAGCCGGGAGCACCGGCGCTGACCGTGGCACTGTAGGTGCCGGGCGTGAGCCCGTTGGCATCGACCGTAACGCGAAGGCTGGCAGGGGTGGTCCCGTTCTCCGGGCCGACCGTCAGCCAGGGAGCATCATCGCTCACCATGTAGCTGGCAGTCGTTCCATCCGTGGTGCCGAGGATCGTCGTTTGGGAATCGGTAGTCCCCTCGGACACGGCGAAAGAGCGAGCAGTGGGACTGAACGTCAAGGCTGGAGTGGTAGCTTTCGCCACGGTGAAGGTGGTGTCGACCACATCGGTGGTCCCATTGGTGAGCTCGATAGCGGCGGTGATGGTATGCGGCCCATCCGCCACGCTCTTGGTGTTGAACGATTTCGCAGTGCTGACTGTGCCGCCGGCGAAGTCGTAGGGCGCGTTGTTTTCCACCTGGCGGGGCGGGCCGGTCATCGTTGGGTCGTCGAGGTAGAAGCGCACCCGGGCGACTCCGCTGTCCGGGCTGGTAAAGGCAAAGATGTTTCCAGAGACCGTCAGGTTCTCGAGGGGCACCGGGTTGGAGCGATCCGGCGAGAAGCTCACCAGGAGCATGTAGCTCCCGCCGCTGCTCGCCACGGCCGTCGGTGTGCTGGTCGGAGAATTGCCCGCCGATGGCGTGTTGGTCGGCGCCGGTGTGCTGGTCGGAGAATTGACTGCCGCTGGCGTGTTGGTCGGCGTCGGTGGATTCGGTGTGGACGTCGTAGTGACTGGGCTAAACGAAAACGCCTCATTCACATCCGTAAAGGAAGTGCCGCCGGTCGGTCCACCCCCAACAACATAGATGGTGCCGTTGATGGTGCCCGCGACTGCGCCGTGACGCGCTGTCAGCATCGGCGTGAGTGACACCCAGCTGTCCGTCGTCGGTTCGTACTCCTCGTTCTGAGGGAAGGTGCCTCCAGTGCTCGTCCGCTCGCCGCCCATGACCTGCGCACGACCGTTGAGTGTGCCGACCACCATCGTGCGACGTCCCGTCGGCATCGGTGCTCTGGACGTCCACGTGTTCGTGCCCGGGTCGTACATCTCGACGGTGGCGAGGGTGCCATCGACCTCGGTGTCGTTGGCGTCTCGCGTGCGCCCGCCGAAGATATAGAGCGTGCCGCCAAAGGTCGCCGAGCCCGGGTTATCTCGGCGGGTGCCCAACGGGGTAGCGCTGCTCCAGGTATTGTTGGCCGGGTTGTAGACCTCGACGCTCGCCAGCGATGCTCCGTTCCCGTCCATTCCGCCAACCACGTAGAGCTTGCCATTGATCGCTTGCGCTGTTGCGCCGCCGCGAGCGGTTGGCATCGCCGCGAGCATCGTCCAACTCGAGTTCGCCGGATTGAAGACAGCAGCGTTGGCGACCGCGCCGGAGAAGGGGCCGGTCGAGCCGCCGAAAACATAGAGCTTGCCGTTGTAAGCTGCCACTGCCGGGTTCTCGACGGCCGGGTATGCCGCGGGCAGGCTCGCTCCCGCTGCCCAACGATCCGCCGCCGGATCATAGATCACCATGGTGGACTGGTGGCCGCTGCTCGTCTTGCCCCCAACCACGTAGAGCTTGCCGTCGAGGGCTGTTCCGCCGGCATCCAGAACTGCCGCCGGCATCGCCTGCCTGGTGGCCCAGCAACCGAGATTCCTGGGCTTCAAAGCGGTCACCTTGCTGCCGCCGAACTCGCCGACATAGATCGTTCCATCTGGACCTTGCGCAAGCGGCAGGGGATCGTCGAAGCCGCCCGCGAGTTGCCTGGCGCTGACAACAGAGCGGCCATCGGCCGCGAGCCGAATACGCGTGATATCGTCGCCCACCGAGTAGTTGGCGATCAAGATCTCGCCTTTCATCGTGCCACAAAATGCGTCCGACTTGTACTCGATTGTGCCATCAGCCGATCGGCTCTTTCCAAGGATGTGGATGGGCGCCGTGTAGTTGGGAAGCGGCGCGACGCCCTGGTAGGAACCATCTTTGAAGACGCACTCATTGCGGTATGGGTTGGGGTGGCCGTAGTACTTTCCTCGTTCGAGCCGCACGAGGAGGTCTGGCTGTTCCCCAGGATTGTCCCCCCCTTGCGTCCAGGGCGTCGGATCGCCGAAGCCCTCACAGGGTGGGCTTGAGGCGGGCGGGTAGGTGCCGGTGACGCCGAGGCCGTTATCCGGGGCGTAAAGGAAACCATTCGAGTGCCAGACGAAATCGTAGGAGTTACGGAGGCCCGTGGCGTAGGGAACGACGTCGCAAGGGGATGGCCCGTAGGTGTTTTCCACAGTGGCACACGAACCGTCGAAGCCCGGCGCGCGCACATCGGCGACCAGGACCGCCGCCGAGAGTGGTTGCTCGGCCCGCGTGCCGAATTCGGTATTCGCCTCGTTGGGCGCCCCCGCCCCCGTGTTTCCACCCTGCGCGATGTACAGCTTGCCATCGGGGCCAAAGTGGAGCGAGTTGATTGCATGGTTGGCGATGGCGCGCGGCAGGCCGGTGATGACGTCCGCCCGTGTCGTGAACCCCGGGTCAGAGAGGCGTGTGACCATGCTCGAATTCAGTTCGCCATTGCTTGTCGACGGACTGGAGTGCGAGACCCATAAGATGACGTTATCTGGCGTCGAAAGCGGATCGACCGTGATCCCGAGGGTGAGCCTTTTCCCAAGCGTCGTGATGATCTCGTCGGCGACGACCTGCCTGGCATCGTTGAGGGTGATCGCGTGGATCGTACCGAACAGCTCGGTGACGTAGAGCCGCCCATCCGGCCCCCAGACCATCGAGGTCGGTCTCGGCAGGGCGAATGACGAGCGGTCGAAATTGATATCACCCGAGAGGAGCTCCGTTGAGATCCCTGGAGCCCCCGTCCCTGCCACCACTGAGAAGTCATCGAAGGTGTAGACAAGCGGCGAGGGTCCCTTCCGGTTGGTTGCAAAGATGCCACCGAAGCTGCGGGTTCCGATGGTCGGATCAATGCCCGCCGCATCGAAGCTGAAAAACTCAGGGGGCGCGGTGAGTTCTCCGAGCGAGACCGTTGAAGCGCCATCGATACTATAGGAGGCCGCAATCGTTTGGTCGCTGGGATCAGCCCGCAGGCTCAAGGAGACCGTGGCGTTGGTCAGGTTAGAGACGGCTTTCGTCGTCGAGCCGGATGGCGATCCGTTCACCTCCATGAGATACTGGATCTTCGGGCCCTTTGGAGTGGACATGACGATGAGTTTCACATAGTTATCCTCGTCGTTCCCGAACCAGAGCCCGGCTTGCTCGTAGTTTCCGCTGCCGGCGGGAGGGTTGAGGAGGGTCGTACTTATGACCGAAACCTGGCTGGGCGCGTCGATCCCGACGGCCAGGGCGTTATCTTGGGAATTGCTTGACGTGTACTGAATTCCTGCTGTTGTTGTCGCTTTGAGTGTCCCCGAGGCCGCGAAGTCGACGGTGAGGTTCTGAGGGATGTAGCCGGTGCCGTTTGTCGGCGGGTCAACGAAGGTAAAACCGGTCCCGACACCATTCGCATCAAGAATCTTCCCGGAGTCCTGGCTGAAGCTCAGTTCGTAGGGCAGACTTACCAGAATCTCTGAACAGGCCAGCGGAGAACACGTCGCCGTAGCACTGACCTCCATTGTGACGGGGAGACTGGCCGTAGAGTAACCAGGGGCCTCCGCACTGATCGTCGCCGTGTAGGTGCCTGGAGCGAGTCCGGCGGTATCAACAGAGATGGTTCGCACGCCCGGGGCCGAGCCCGATTGCGAATCCTGGCTTAGCAGGGGCGCCTCAATCCGGAGCCAGGGTGCGTTACTGTTGATTATGTAGGTGGTAGCCGCAGCGTTGCTCGTCAAGAGCTTCAAAGCCTTCGACGTTCGCCCACCCGCAGGCAGGTGAAGCCGCATGCGGCCCTCACTGAAGAGGAGCGCCGGCGAGCCATTGTGCACGATGAAGCGGGCGATTGCCACCTCGGTGGTACCGTCCTGGAGATCGATCGCCGCGACAATTGCGTGGCGTCCATCCGGGAGCTGGCGAGTGTCGAACGGCCTCGCAGCCCCTTTCGCATCTGTTCCCGAGAAGTCGTATGGCGGCTGCTCGTCGATCTCGCGCGGGGTCCCGGCCACCAAAGGATCCTCGAGCGCAGCCTCGGACGGGTCGAGGAAAAACCTGACCCGAGCGATCCCCACTGGGGGCGTGACGAAGATGTGAACATTGCCGGAGACAACGGCCTTCTCCTCGAGCGCTATGCCCCGTGAGCGGTCGGGCAACGAGCTCACGTGAAGCGTGTAGCTCTTCAGGGGTGGCTGCCCTTGGCCTGCGTGTGAGTCCCGCTGCCCTGCGGCCGGTGAAGGCAAAAGCGGAAAGAGCAGCGTAAGGAGCAGGAGAAGAGGGAACGTTCCCCTTGCCCAGCCTCCGGCGCCACGCGACCCGCCCCGTGGACTCGGCTCTGTTGTGGTACCAGGTCGAGCCCACGTCTTCATCGATACTCGCCCGTCGGCTCGTTTGATTGCCACGTCCCGATCCTTTCTCGATGAGAAACTATGAGGTCTTTACCCTATCGTGGGGCGTCCTCGTCCGACTCACGTGTGGTGTTGTGAGAGCACGCCAAAAGTCCGGCGAGAGAACCTGCCGGCCTGCGAGCACAAAACTGGCTGCGCCGAATGTTGCTCGACTCATCGCTGTCAATATAGTTTTGCGCCGCAAATTCCACAACGCTGAGATCAAGTAAACCCGCAAAATTCGCCCATGCCAATAACTGGAACTTGCCGACGAGCGCATGCGAGACAATATTCCCGGTCTGCTTAATAACTTTTCGCGAGATTGATACCCTGATTCTCTTGAGCGAGCATAATCCGTCGAGGTTTCCCAGCCAACGCCTCTCAGGATAGAAGCAACGGTTGTCGGCGTGCTTGCAAAAGAACTGAATGCTGCTACTCGCGCACATAAGTCCTTATCCTGGCCTACCGGCATCAGCGGATCGAATCCGCCTGCGGCGAAGAACACTTCGGATTTTATAAGTGATGCCTGTAGAGGAATCCATTCCCCCGCCATCACTTGGGCAAGTACATTACCGCTCATCCCAAGGTGAAGTTCATTAAAAAGTCTTCCATTCGAATCCACAAGCTGAGACGCTCCGTACAACCATCCCGCGTCACTCGTTCGACCGAGCGCCCAAAACATTCTCAACGTATCTGGTAAAACCCAATCGTCATCATCTAAGAAGTGTAAGAACTTTCCTCGAGCCGTTGCTGCCCCGGCGTTCCGAGCCACACTTCGATTGCACTGATTTGTGTTGATGATCCGGACTCGTCGCGATTGTTGCCAGTCTGCCTGGGGTAATGGTCGCCCTGAATCATTGACAACAATAACCTCAAAATCATCGCTTTCCAGCGACTGATCCAAAATACTGCAGACTGCTCGTGAGAGCGTTGAGCGGCCTATTGTCGGTATTACGGTTGAGCAGAACATAAATTTTGCTCGTCTGAAGTGATAGTTGATAGAGATACTTGTTACCCGACATCCCGTGAAAGGAATAAACTTTCGGCCACAAATTGCCCGAATTGACACGAAAAGGAAAACTGATTCGTGTAATTCGTGGCAAAAACGAAATACGCAAGTGTTGGCGTCGGGTCATGAGATAGAGATAGGTAGCCAGGATCCGGATAAGGACTCTTCCCAAATATCAATAACGATGTTCCTCAATCTTTCATCTTCTACTTCTGGATTGAAATTCATTTCCACATGTCTCCGGCCTGCCAACCCCATCTGCTGCGCCAGACGAGGGTTGTTCCATAACGTAGACACCGCATCTCGCAAGCCTTTCACGTCGCCTGGAGAGACGAGGAACCCAGTCACACCGTCAATAACATAGTCAGGCATACCTCGGGTTCGCGTCGCAATCACCGCCTTGCCTGAAGCCTGCGCCTCGAGGGCGGCAGTGATGCCGGCGCTGAACTGTGTGGTCTCTTTCACGGGGAGTACAACAAATCTGGCTCGCTTGTATGCCGCGACCAGTTCATCAAGGGACACTTTATCCTTCAAATATATCCACTCGGGTATGGCCACGCCATTCGGGACCCCGTAAAGATCTTCATAGCGGCTGGCGCCATAGATCTCGGTATGATAACCAGGCAAATCTCGAAGGGCCTCAATCAAGGTCGGGTAGTCGCGATCTGATAGGCCGATACTCATAATGGGACCTTCACTGATAATCTCACCCGTCGGCCTGAATCGACCTAAGGGTGCTGCACTGTACTTGAATAAGCGCTCCTCCGGGACCCCGTAGTACGATATCATCACCTCGCGATCAGCCTCGGATAAATAAGCTGTTCGCGTCCATGCACTCGTTACGTCCAACAGTCGCAGGAAGGCTTTCTTGCGCCGTGAGGCCATATGATGGACTGTTGTTATCACGGGACGGTTCAATCTCATCAAGGCCAGGGGGATACCCACTTTTTCAGAGCCCGCCATAATCACATCGTATTGTTCAGCAACCCGGCGAACGTGAAGCGCCAGGATCAGATCCATGCGTAGTTTCTGCTCGAGCCCCCGCCACCACCTTGGAATACGTGCGTACACACTGTAATCAATGGTGTCCTGTAAGATGGCGTTGTGGACTATGCTCGATCGAGTGGACGTGGTATCGACGTGTAGAACTCTGGGGAACACTTCATTCGGCGGTGCGCCACGGCCGCGACAGAAAAGAAGATGAATCTTGGTCCAGGCACAGGAACCATTTGTGTTTCTCTCAATCGTCATCAACTCGCCGCGAAGAACACGCAGACCGGAATCGACAAGGAGTTTGCGAAGACTGCCCTGATTGAGCGAGTCAACATGGCTGCTCGTTCCTCTGTTCCGATCTCGCCTCACCCCGGATTGAAAGCGTGTCCTGAAACTCCGCTCTGATGTGGCCTCGAGCACAAGATACCGGGCCACTCGTTGAAATTCCTCAAGTGTTCTCACAGTGCAGTGTATACGTTCGATGGCATGGAGAACGATGCATAGATCGAAACTGCGATCCGAAAACGGCAGGTTGCAAGCATCAGTCGCTACGCACGCCCCAGGTGGCACGTCGGCGGAATCTGGCGGGAACAACGGGTCGTTCGCGAATGTGTCACAAACGACGACCTTATCGGCAATCCCTTGTTGGCTGAGCGTTTGGGCAAGACTTTTCGCTCCACCCCCAACGACTAAAACATTGCGAACTCTGATCCCATATGTGATCCGTTGTACACTCAGAGCCAGAGCCAGTTCCAATGACTCCGGGTGATGTATCCGTGGTTCATCGATCCTGTTGTACTGGCAATTGTGGAGGCAAACCCCTTCGGTGACCATCATCCCCTTTTCTTTCGATACCCAGAGCAGGAGAGCGATGTGTCGAATCGGAGTCGTGGTACATCCAGATACGAGTGCTCCTCCCGAACCAATAAGGTGTTGAATGAGGACGCGATCCGCCTGTTCGAATCGCTTCCTTGGGCTGTCTCCCCTTGAGTCGGCTTGAGTTCACGCGCTGTGGCCCGAGCCGCCTGGATGCTGCGGCTGGCTCTCAGCCCGTGGTGCGATGCCTCTCGGCAGGCTTACCGGCTGGCGGCTGTGGGCCACCCGGAAGCCGAAAACTCCAAGGGCCTCTGCTCCAGCGAACCGTCTCGCCAGCTCCTTGATCGCCAGGGCCGCGAAGACGAGCAAGACTGCATCGACGGGTAACCGGTAGCGGACCAGCGACCAGGAGAGAAGGTGAATAACGGTGTAAAAGATCATGAACAGGTACAACAGCCCAACCGCTGGCTCCTGGCCGCTGACGACCAACCGGCGCCGGCGAACCGAAGACAAGAAGATGCCGTAAACCATAAACGGCAGAAAGGCGCCATAGGAGAGAAACCGGCCCAGGTTGCTCAGTGGGCTCGAGGCGGCTATCGGCCAGAACCGGAAGAACCACCAGCCACGACTGATCGAGAGCAGAGCGTAGCGCCTTGGGTCCTCGACAACGAAGTGCACTCCTCGCTGGAAGAGGGCCTGGTCCATCTCGGCTTCGTTAAGTTCGCGCAATTCCGGCGGGATCAAATCCAGGTAGGAAGGCCCATTTTGCGGAAGAGGTGTCACAAAGCGAGTGCCGTAGAGAGGGTGGTTGGCCCAAAAGAACGCGAATCCCGCATTGGTGTTCAGCAGAACAAAACGGTGGAAAGCCAGGTAGTTGCGGACCGTCCAGGGGATGATCATTGCAACCAGAACTGCCAGCGTCACCAATGGCCCGGCGAGGCTTCGCCGCCACCGCTCACGGGAGAATCGCCGACTGTTGGAACCGGCGCCGGTCTCCCCGCCCCCCTGCCGTCGGCCCCGCGCCCACAGCAGCCAGACGAGGAGAACCGGCACAAAAAGCAGCAAAACCTGGCGCATCAGGATCGACACGCCCAGCGCGAGACCCAGCGCGACCCAGAGCCTGGCGGCCTCACGAACGGAATGGGACCGCCTGCCCTGGGAATTGACACCACCCCCCTGCGCAATTGCCATCGCGATGTCCAGCGCCGCCAGGGTCGCCAGGATGTGAAATGTCTCGGTCATCAGGGTACCGGCGTAGTAGGCGAAGTAGAGGTAGACGGCGCTTAATCCTGCTGCCAGAAGGCCAACTGCTGTACCGAAGAGCCGCCGTCCGATACGCCACGCAAGCCATGGGTGCAGGACACCGGCTATGATGGCCTGGAGCAGGCGGGCAACCAGGGGGTGGAGACCAAACAGGGTGTACACTCCGGCGAGGTACACGGTGTAGAGGTAGCTCCAGTGCGCGGTGGGCTCATTCGCGCGCGTCGCCGGCCACCACAGGGAGGGAAATCGAAAACCGTGACCGGCCCACACCTGGCGGGCCAGCGTGTCGTAGGAAATCTGATCCCAGACGCCGGGCATGATCTCGACCGTATCGCCGAGGTACACGGCGGAGGCGATACGCAGCAGAAGGGCCACGACGACGATGCTCACCAGTACCGTCGTTTGGGTATACGGGGTAGCAGCCAAAAACCGCGAGATGATCGCTCCCGGGCTATGTCGAAGCATAGATGACTTCATGGCTTGAGTTCTTCCTTGCGTGAACGTGAGCGGCTGATTCCTGCGTAGACTGGTAGATGGCTTCCAGATCGGCTGCAACCGTCTGCCAGTGGTGATGCGCCTCGACGTACGACCGGCCATCTCGCTCGAGCTGTTGTCGGCGCTCGCGATCATCCAGGAGCGCCAGGAGCGCATGGGCGAACGGCCGGGCACCTGCAGCTACGACTAAATCGCGATTTGGACAGATTGCCAAGGCCGACGCGGCTTGCGGGCTGGCAACCACCGCCGTCCCGCACGCCATCGCCTCTAATACCTTGTTTTGAATGCCTGCGCCGTACGGGACTGGAGCGACCGCCAGGGTCGCCCGGCGAAGATAGGGCCGGATATCAGGGACGGTGCCGGTGATGATCACGCGACCCCGCCAGGGAGAGCAGCGCTCATCAGCCCCCATCCCGTTCTGATCCGTCTGCGCCAGAGCGCGAATCTCACGCGGTGGGTCTTTGCCGACCAGGCATACTCGCACGTCGGGGCGCCGGGCCCAAACATGGGGCATGATCTCATGAACGAGGTACAGCGCGGCGGTCATGTTCGCGTGGTAGCTCATTTTCCCCGTGAAGACCAGTGTGGCCGCGTCGCGGGGCTCGTTCGAAGGAGTGAAGTAGTCCAGGTCCACGCCGTTGGGCAACACGGAAACTGGGATCGACCGCGCCCCCCCCGCCATTGGAACGCGCAAACCGGCTGCCAGGTCGTGCATGGCCTGGGAGTCTGCTTGTGAGGTCACGAGCACACGGTCAAACTGTCTGATGAGCCAGGCCTCATAGCGGCGCGTGCGCTCGGCTTCTAACCGGGTCAGCAGCCGCGCTTTCCGGCTCCGGCTGTTTTTGACCGCTTGTTGAAAGAGGTAGCTGATGCAATCGACGCTGTCCCAGACCACCGGCACCCGTTGCCCGCCCGCTGCGGCCGCTTGCTGGCGAACGGCCAGCCTTCGAACGGCCTGGAGCCCATAACGGACACCGCGGAGGTGTTCCACATGGACGACGTCAACGTGCGGTGCCAGCCTTGCGATGTGATCGGAGAGGACTGGGCTCCAGCAATAGACGGCCTGGAGGGGTGTCTGGGTCAGGAGCGCCGCCAGGCAATTCCAGGCCGAGCGTTGGCGCGGAAGGCGGACCGAGACAACCTCTGAACAGTGCCGCTTCAGTGCCTGGGCTTCCTCTCGTTCCTGTTGCGTCGTCCAGAGGGTGGCGACAGTCACCTGGTGACCCCGCGCGGACAGTTGTCTGATCAGGTTGTAGGGCCGAACTCGGATCAAGGACGGGGGGTAGGGGACGACAAAAAGAACACGCACGGGCATCCCTGCTATCGGATTGATCTGATCGTTCAGTGAGGGCTGCTTCTCTGCCCCATCGCCGCTGCGTACACGTCATCCCAGGCCTCGTACACGCGCCGCCAGTCGTAGAAGGTCTCGACTGTTCGGCGGCCCTCCGCCGCCAGACGCATCGAGACTTCTGGCGCTCGCATCACTCGCACGACGGCCTGGGCGAATGTAGTTGCGGTATCCGCGAGCAGCGCGTTCTCCCCGTCGCGCGCCCGCAGGCCCTCGGCACCAACACGGGTCGTGACGACCGGCAGACCCCAGCACCAGGCGTCCAGAATCTTCACCCGCATCCCGCCGCCGGCATGCAGCGGCACAATGAAGACGGCGGTTTCGGCGAGATAGGGCCTGGGATCAGTGACGTAGCCCGGAATCTCTACTCCTGACGGGAGATCGCCGGCGGCTGATCGCCCCCCTCCGATCTCCACGAGGGCTCTGGGCGGCTCCTTGCCGATGACCGTCAGGACAGCGCTCGGAACTTGCTCGGCGATGAACGGCCACACCTGGCGGGCGAACCAGAGGACCCCCTCCGAGTTCGGAGGCCAGTGGAGTCCGCCAAGAAAGGTGACCCGGAAGGCATCGGGCCGGCGCGGAATAACGGGCTGCATCTCCGTGTCCACGCAGATGGGGATGATGGAGAACCGCCGCGTGCCCCTTCTCCCCGTCGAACCAGATCGTTGCCTCCCCCCTCTTCCTTGACCGTTGGGCCCTCGACCATCGAGGGCGGCGTGGTCCTCCTCAGTGACCCACACGACGTGGTCGAACCGCCGGCACACCTCTTTTTCGTAGCGCACCAACTTGCGCCCCTCCACGGCGAGCAAGGCTCGTTTGAGTGGGTTGGACTCCTGCTGCGCCAGCCGGTGGGGGATCTGAAAGACAGCGTTGTGTTGATCGAGGACGGCCGCCGGCTGCCGGCCGTTCCCTCCAGCGTGCCGGGCCAACAGAGCGTACGGGGCCATCCAGAGCTGGTCGGCGTGGACAACGTCAAATACCGGATGGCGAATCGCCACGTCACGGACGCGGGCCGCCATGCCAGGCACCCAATCGCGAGTGATGAGGAACGGGGTAGGACTCACGAGACTGCGCAACAGGTGCCCAACGTCTCGCGCGCGGGACCGCCGCATCGGGACCGTGTGAACCGCCGTGCAGTACGTCCGCAGATGCTGTACATATTCCGACCGATCGGCATTGCGTGTGAACGTCAGTAAGGTGACCTTGTGCCCGGCGGCCGCGCAGTAGCGCAAGACGTGGTAGGCGCGAGTTTTGGGGCCGGCATCCAACGGATAGGGAAGGACTTGAGTCAGGAAGAGGATATGCATAAACGCTAATCGCCGCTGATAGATTCGCCGGGATGACGCCCTTTGCGGTTGGCACCGACTTCTTGGTCGCCTCCCGCCCGCGGCCCCACCTCACCAGTCCAGATTGTCACAGTAGCCCAAATCCATAAGCGCCTCGCCCGCGATCCTCTTGAACGCGCGCTTCTTGCCGGCGGGCCACTGCTCCCAACGGCCGATCGGGTTGAACCCTCTCGGCTTCTTCACCCAGTACCGAGCCTTTCCTTCCTTCATAAACGAGGAAGATCCCTGAACGGGGATGGCTTCGATTTTCTCGTACGGGAATTTATCTCCATCCAGGCCAAAATGGCTGCAGGCTTCTTTCACAAACACCTCGGGGTCACGCACCGCGTCTTCAAACCGCGTCATCCAGTATCCCTGCCGCCCCGCGTAGCGTTCTTGAAAGGCCAGAATCATTCGCACGCTGCGGTTCCAGCGCCGGCAGACGTCTGAGAACCGCAACTCGGGCCAGGTCCTGACCGTTGAGTGGACCACATCGCGCCCGTCGCGGACCAACAGGAGCAGATTCTCGTGTGGAAAGACAGAAAAGAAGTGATTGAGATATTGGACCCCAGGCATTTTGAGCAGCATCCGTTTTTCTTCTGGAGCGAATGAATGAAGATGGGCAACAAAGGCTGCACCAAACAAAGGCAAGAAATCAGCCGCGCCAATCCTACTTCTATTATTCTTATACGAGCGAAAGAATTCCTCCTGAACCCGTAAGATATCGTCCGTGAGTTTCAGGAAGGGAATTTCCCAAATCTTGTTTGGCGTCAGGGCCAGGTCGGGGTGGAGGCCCAGCAAATCACCGACGTAGACGGTGCCAGATCGCGGCATGATTCCGTGAATGATGACGGCAGGGCCGCGTTCAACTGCGCGAATCCGCCTGGCTGTTTCAACTGCCTGAGGACTCACCTCGAGTGCGTCGAAGTTGGGATCGAAACTCTTCCTATCAAAGACATAGCTTGTGTATTTCCGGGCGCCGTCGAAGAGATCCATGGGGGATGAAATCTTCTTCTGAAGGCGCCAGAATCGATCTAACATTGTCTTGGTTTTCATGGTTGACATTGGCGATCACTACATCGCTGGCGGGAGCCCGGCAACTGGAAGTCACAGCCGAAGGAGCCCGGACGGGCACACTCCTGTCCGAGTGAGGAGGAAACAGGGGAAGCGCACTATCTCTTCAGAAGCAGCGGCACCCAGAGCTGAAACCTGTATGCTATCCCCTGCAGCAGAGCGTAGACCTGGCCGCTATCCGGGCTCGCCCAGGTCGACAGGATATCTCTCATGCCGTCGTTGTTGATATCGTCAAAGAAAATGTCATCACCGGCGTACATGACGGGAATCGTCACGCTACGGGTCCAATTCGAGATCGTGTTCATCGTATAGATATAGACATTTGTTTGAGGGACCTCACCGTACTCATTGACGACGAGTTCGAAACGGCCATCGCCGTCAAGATCATGGAAGCCTATCCCCATTGGGCTGATAATGCCGCCCCGATCGTCGATACGATCAATCTCGTGCTGGATAAACGAGAGAGCTCCCGGCGATCCAACATTTTCCCACACAAGGATGGGTCCTTGCTGAAGGACCACAGCGAGGTCTATGTCACCGTCACCGTCAACATCCTGCGCTGTCATGTGTTTCGGCTGATTGTCACCGGTTCCTCTGACTCGGATCGGAACGCGCTCCCACGCCACGGTCGGATCTGCGGTCGAATAAAAGCTGATCCGGTTGGCCAGGCGCTCCGACACAATCAGATACCTGGTTCCATTCTTGAACAGGTCGACGAAGTCGAGTTGATTGTACTCACCCGTACCGGGGAACCCCCAGGCAGACTCAGCCTCAGAGTCGCTCTGTCGAATGACGTGCCTGACCCAATTCGTCGACTTCATGGGATCTGTCGGATACGGATTTTCAAACCAGGCCACCTCTTGGCCGGGCACCGTGCTTTGCTTCCACTGTGATGCTGCGTACACGATGTCCTGGTTTCCATCCCGATCGACGTCGGCGATGAATCCGTTGTGAACAGGGTGAATCACCCCCCCGAAAGGCACTTGCCTGCACGTACTCGTGTCTCCGTTATCTCCACAGGAGATGAACCCGACCTGGTTAGAACCCTGGCGAAAGTAGGCCAGATCGGGACGGCCGTCTTTGGTCAGATCGCCAATAGCCACGTCTTCGGGGCCAGGAGGCGAAAATGTCCCCAGTTCCAGAGCCCTTGTGACAGTGCCCGTCGTGGCGTCAAGCAGATAGCAAACAGCCTGCTTTCCCTCTTCGGCGGCGACGCACATATCCCGTGTGCCGTCTCCGTTGAAATCAGCGTAGTCGCCGCCGTCAGCACCGTTGAGGACGGCGAGAGGCCGGTATGCCCATTCCTCCGAGACCCTGTTCGGCGCGCTGCTGGCCGAACGAGACGCGAGCGTCACCAAGACAAGGGAGGGTAGTAGGACGGAGAGTGCGATGCGGAGCCCTCGTTTGAGAACCATTACCATGCTTGCCTCCTGAATCCGGCACAGGAGTGGAGTTACCGCTCATGCCGCCAACCCGCCTGGCCGCTTCCTCTCGAGAGTCCATTAGCGGTCGATAGGCCCCGGCACAAAAAGATGAGGCCGCCTCCACAGGGTCCCAACATTGGATGGCTGACCGGGCGTCAACGAATCGCCTCCTTCAGTGGGCACCTCGACCGCCCTCGCGAGAGGCGCCGGTGCCGGCGCAAGCCCCCCCTGTAGAGACGGCCCGGTGCACCGTCTCCCGCCCGGCCGTCTCCGCCCCAGCGGGCGATCCCCCCGGCATAATCTCCTACCCAACGAGAGCACTGGCGAAGGAACTGCCCGGGCCCCACCAGCCAACCCCCAGCAGATCAGCGACGGTGGCCGCTACATCAGCATAGGTTTCTCGCGTTCCGAGATTGACGTTCGATTGAATTGGCCTTCCGCTCACAAGAATGGGGACGCGCTCGCGCGTGTGGTCGGTACCCGGGGTCGTGGGATCATTCCCGTGGTCGGCCGTGACGATCAGTACGTCTTGATCCTGCATCGCCGCCAGGATTTCCGGAAGGCGAGCGTCAAAGGCCTCCAACGCATCGGCGTATCCACCCGGGTTGTTGCGATGGCCGTATAAGGCATCGAAGTCGACCAAATTGGCGAAGATGAGACCGGCTCTATCGAGCTGTAGAAATTCCACGATCGCATCCACCCCAGCCATGTTGTTCCCGGTATGCTTACTCGCCGTCAGGCCGCGATGGGCAAAGATGTCTTCGATTTTGCCGACACCCATCACTGCCAGCCCGGCAGCTTTGGCCACATCGAGAATCGTCTCGCCAGGTGGCTCGAGGCTGAAGTCTCGCCGGCGCTCGGTGCGAGTGAAGTTGCCGGGCTGGCCGACAAACGGCCGGGCAATCACGCGGCCGACGGCGTGTTCGCCCACCAACAAATCCCGAGCGACCTGGCAAACACGGTATAGGTCGCCGACGGGGATAACCTCCTCGTGCGCAGCCACCTGGAAGACACTGTCGGCTGAGGTGTAGACAATCGGTTTCCCCGTACGTACATGCTCGCCGCCCAATTCTTTGATGATTTCGGTCCCGGACGCAGGGTAGTTGCCCAACGTCCCGCGCTCGATCCGGGCTTCATATTCGGCGATCAAGGAGGGTGGGAAGCCGTTGGGGTACACAGGAAAGGGCCGCTCCAGGATCACGCCTCCCAGTTCCCAATGACCGGTCGTTGTATCCTTGCCCGCACTGACTTCCGTAAGACGCCCGTAAGCACCTTCAGCGTGGGCGGTGGGGGGCACACCTTCAATGCTGGTCAGGTTGCCCAACCCGAGTCTGCTTAAGTTGGGTAGATTCAGGCCTCCGACGGCTTGAGCAACATGGCTCAGGGTGTTCGCACCTTCGTCCCCAAACATCGCGGCATCCAGTGCGTCGCCACAGCCAACGCTGTCAAGCACGATCAACACGACACGGGTTCCTGCCTCGCTCATCACTGACCCCCACTTGTAGTCGTCGATAGATACTCGCTGCCGGGTCGTAACGATTGGCTCTGTCGCCCGGGACGGGGCTGGCCAGAGATAACCGCTATCCCCGCTCGACGGCGCCGCGCTTCAGCCAGTCGGCGAGGAGATCGCCGGCAGAAATCTTCAGCACATCGAGATTGGACTGGATTTCCTCCCGTGCGCGCGTCCGCAGGCGGGGCAAAAGAGAGGCCGCAGCCCAGATCGGAATCTTGCTCAGGCTGATCCCCCCGAGCAGCGCTCGCAAGGCCACCGTGCGAAATGGACCGTAGTTCTTTTGATAGAACAGCATCTTCCCTCTGTACACCATCTTGCGCCGTCGCCAGCGATTCATGCTGCGACCACCGTAGTGAATTGTGGTAACGTTCGGGAGGTAATACACTTTCCAGCCAGCCTGCTTGAGGCGGTACTGGAGGTCGGCTTCATCGCCATAGATGAAGTACTCTTCATCGAGCAGGCCGACTTGCGCCAGAGCCTCCCGCCGCAGCAATAAACAGGCTGAGCTCAGCCAGTCCACCGATTTGACTCGACGACCATGGGCGTGGCAGGGATAGCCGGCCCAGACGAGGTTGCCCAATCTCGTCGCAATCAAATATTCCTGCCACAGCGACGAGAAGTCGGCGGAGCCCGCCTGAAAGGATCCATCGGGATTGAGCAGCCGTCCTCCCACCGCACCCGCCTCCGCGTGACTCTCCATGAATTCAACCATCGCATTGAGCGATGGTCCATTGACAACAGTGTCGTTATTGAGCAACAGGACATAGCGCCCGCGCGTGGCCTCGATCCCCTGGTTGCTGGCCCTGCCCAGGCCGGCGTTGTTCTGGTTCTGAAGAAGCCGCACCCGCGGGAATCGTTCTCGCACCATCGCCTGGCTTCCATCGGTCGAGCCATTGTCCACCGCCACCACGTCAAAACGGTAGTGCAGGTCGCTCTTGTAGAGCGAGCGCAGGCAGGGCTCCAGATAGTCTCTATTGTTCCAGCAAACCAGAACAATCGACAGATCGGGGCGATCTTGAGAAACGGTGGGCTTCAGAGAAACTGCCGGTGTCGCCTGCATCTTCCCCAATTACTCCTCTCGAAAACGGCGATCCATTTCCATGATTTCATCGTATGTGCCCAAATCGACGTACGTACCGCCATGCATGGACACGCCTCGGAACTGTAGCCCGGCTCTGATAGCGTGATTCATGATCTGGGCGAAGTCGGTCATGCCCTCTCGATGCACGCAGTGGTGCAGATGCTCGCTAAAACGAGGGCGCCAGATGATGCAGCCCCACATTTCTGTCAAATCCGTGTCGCGCGGCTTATCGACAATCTCCAGCACCTGGTTGTCTCGATCCAACCGTACCATCCCGAACTTCTCGGGGCGCTCGGTTGCAAACAGAACCAGGACAACGTCGTCCTTTGGCTCCATGGACTCGTACGCCCGTGCAAAGAGATCTCGGGGACGCATGATCGTATCCGCCATCCCGAAAAAAACGGTCTTACCCCGCGTCAAGTGGTAGCCGGCGTCGAGCGCATGGGCAAGGCCTGGCGAGGTGGACGTTTCGTGCCCATTCGTCGATTCTTGCACCACGTAGCTCACGTGACAGCCGAACCTGTGACCGTCGCCGAAATAGCCGATCAACTGGTGTTTGGTTTCGTTGATGACGAATACGAGATGTTTCACCCCGGCCGCGACTAAATTATCCAGTACAAACTGGGACACCGGTCTATACCGATTGTCCCGGATAATGGGATAGAGCTCCTTCGGGTAGGGGAGTGCTAACCGCACGCCTTTCCCGGCGGCAGGAATCAGACCGATTACCTCTTCGCTCATTGTGATTTCCCCCTGTAGAAACCTTTCATGGAGTGTCGATCCAGGTGAAACTGTACCTCACCCAACCTCCGCACACAGCTACCAGGGACCGCCCGCTTACCAATTGCGATCCTGCTCGTATCCTAAGTTGATGAGTTCGTCGCCCGCCACTTCCTTAAAGCGCTCGATGTGTGACGCTTTGAAGTAATTCTTCCAGTCGCCGACGATCCCCTTCCGGAAAAAAGAATTCGTGTTCTCATTCCCCGGTCTTCGACCTGACTGCCAAATTCTTCGCCCGATACTCGAGCGCTCGAAGCTATTTCGTCGAACAATGGCCCGCCGAAGATGATCGTCGCAATCAATGCCCAAGAATTGCAGCACTCGGCCGAACTCTCCAACCGGATCGCAATTCAAATCTTCATACCGAACACAGAGTGCCTGGTCGCCCGCGTCGAGCCAGGACCGCGTCAAACGCAACATCGAGGCACTTCCCCAGATATCAGGTCGTCCTTCGATACAGGCCATGAGCGCGTCGTCCTCGCTCAGTCGAATCATTTCCCCGTGAGCTGGATGGGTCTCTGTTCGTCTCAGGTGAAACATATGCGAGATGGCTTGATCTCTCGGATCACGGATCATGAGAATGACTTTGATTGCCCGCGCCCGCAGAATGCTTGCGAGTTCAGGCGTGTATCTCTCGTGACCGTGAATCACATCTCCGGGTTGCACGGCAAGATAACGGCTGAAATCGTGGTGAAAGTTGCCGACGCCACGATAACCAGGCAACGAAGCCATCAGCTTAACCATCCAGGTCGTTCCGGATTTGGGGCTGCCATTCACGAGCACGCTCCTCCGCGAACGTTGCCATCCGGCCGAGAGGCGATGCTGGAGACGTGCGATTGCGTACTCAGATTCTACGCGTGCTACCCTGGTAACGTTCAGCATGCTTCTCATCTTTCATCTTCCGAATGATCTCGGCGGCAGAGGATCTTCACCGTTTTGCTGTGCACCGCTGCCGTTTGTAACCATGAGCTCGAGCGCGACCAATCCACCTAAGAAAATCCACCCAAAGATGCTCGACCGCATTCCTTTGAGACCGACATTATAAACGAAGGGCAATACCCAATCCGCGAGCGCCCCGGCCGCCAGCGTGCCGGCGAGCCCTCCCAAGGCACCGTAGACGTACGCCTGGGCGAAACCGGTCGCCACCCGGTCTCTCAGTCGCCAGCCCAACCAGAAAACCTCCCAGGCAAACCAGAGGAAGCCGGCCAGCCCCAATACGCCGGTTTGGGCCAGGATATCCACGTACTGATTGTGAGAGTTGAACTGGACGGACCATCCCAGAATCGGAAAGAGGGGCGTGTACCAGTGATAATTGGCCGGCCCCAACCCCAGCAGTGGGCTGACTTTCACGATCTCTAAGACGATTCGCCATGCTTCCAGACGGGTGATCCAACTGTATTCATTCCCAACCATCACTTCGGCGACGACCTGTCGAGAGTAAAACGTCGCTATGGCCGCACCGGACAACAGCATCAGCGGCCGCAGGCGGGGCACGCCGAGCCACAAGATCGTCCCAACGGCTACGAGAGGCGGCAGCCAACCCGAGGCCCACGTTCGTCCCTCAAACCAGGCAGAATAGAAGAGCACCAGCACCAGCCCGCCGCAGGCCAGCCGCCACCGCGGGGGCAGGCGCCGGTTGAAGAGCGCCTGGCCGAATGCCAAAGCCGCGACCCAAACCCAGAAGAGGCTGCTCGTCGACCCTTCTTGAAACAAAATATCGACAACGACGTGGCGTAACCCCGGCACCAGCCGTCCTGCCAGAAACAGCGCGCCAAAGGCCAGGAAGAGCCACGTCAGCCACTCAAGCGACTGCAGGTCCCGTACGTGGTGGGCCACGAGAAGGAAAGCGCCGGCCGAGAGCAGGAAGACTGCCAGGCCACCAAGTTGGGCCAGCAGCGGCGCAGACTCCGTCAGATACCAGGGGAGTTGGCCCATGCCGAACGAGAGCACTGCAACCAGGGCAAAAGCCATCAACGGGAGCACCGGCCGCGAAGATGGCAACCGTATTTCGCGCCGCTGGAGCAACTCCAACAGCCAGAGGCCGATAAAGACCGGCAGCAGAAGCACGGTCACATTGAGATCCGTGTTGGTGCCAGTGCTGATACTCAAGGGGATGATGAAACTGGCCACGACAAGCGTCGGAAGCCGAAGCTGCGGATATCGGAGGAGCACCGCCAGGCTTACCGCGCCCCCAAGCAGCACGAACAGCCGCAGCAGCTCCCATGAGGGAGACTGCCCCACGTAGGCTGCCAACACGAAAAGACAGGCAATCGTAAGAAGTCGAAGCAGAGGTCTGAGATCCAGACCGAGTTCGGGGGTGCGGATCATCACTGCTTCCCTGGCACGTAACGCTCGAGGAGCCTCGCAAATTGCTGCCCCACTACTTCGGCGTTGTATTTCGCTGAAACGAGCGCGCGCCCACCGGCAGAGAGTCTCGCGTGGAGCGCCGGATCTCGCAGAACATCGACGACAGCGCGGGCGAAGAGACCGGGATCATCGGCGATCAGGATGTTTTCACCGTGAGTCACCTCGAGCCCTTCCGCACCTTTACTCGTGCTGACAACCGGCGTGCCGAGTGCCATGGATTCGATAATCTTGAGCCTCGTCCCAGAACCAACGCGCAGCGGCGCCACGCTCAGCCAGCTTTGCGCGATAGTGGGGCGCACATCGCGAAGCAAGCCGGTGAAGGTTACGGTCGCATCTTTCGGCCAGGCATCTAACGCGACCCCGTCCGTGCTTCCAACAATTTTCAGACTGGCATCGGTCACCCGCGCCTTGATATGAGGATATATGTCCTCGAGGAAGAAGCGCGCCGCATCCAGATTGGCGTGATACGTGAATGAACCGGTAAATACGAGCGACCGCGGCTCCGGCACCCCGAAGGCGCCCGTGTAATAGGCCAGATCAAGGCAGTGTGGCACAACCTCGATCCGGGCTCGCGTCGGGGCGATGTCCAACAGATTTTGCTTCTCCTCGTACGATGGGACGGTGCACAGACTCGCCTGCTCAACCAACCCTTTCGTAAACTGCCTCAACTTGAACCAGGTCAACCCGTGGCGGACCCGGCGAATCGGCGAGGTCTGGCTGGAGTAGGCATCCTTCATCAACCCCACCTCAAGTGCATCCAGCACTTTCGGCATACCGGCGACTTTAGAAGCTAGCAGCGATACGACCGACGGGGCTGTGACTTCTGATGCTACGATCACATCGTAGGAGCAGGCCCGCGTCCGCTCCTCGACCAGTTTCGCCATCCCGTTGTTGTAGGTTTGAACGATGTGGCGCGGAATGGGTGAGAGAAAACCGAGGCGAGCAGAGAGGCTGCTCGGGGCAAACGGTTTCGCCGCAACCACGTCGACACTTCGGCAGTACTCCGTCAAAAGCGGAATGTGCGAGCGCGCTTCCTGCACGCCGATCGTTCTCGCCAGCGAGACGAGCGTGATGTCGTGATGAGGCGCAAGCTGGCGGATCAGGTTGAAGATTCTGATTTTGGCGCCGTTCAGCGGAGGATATGGAAACCAGGCTGACAGAAAAAGGATTCTCACGGTGCAACGCCCTTCGATGAGTTCCGGGGGTGTACGTTGACGATGATGTTGTGAGTACGGTGGTTTCAGATCTTGTGTGTCGTGGGCCCGAGGGTGCCTTTCAGTCGAGATGCTCTGGGAGCAAGAGCCGGCGGACCCTCACTTTCGTAACGATCTGACCCAAGGGCCATGCGCGAGAGATCATCCTCTGTGATCAACCGCCTGTGCGCTCGCCTGTTGTCACGGAGAATGATCCGGGTCACCCGCTCGTTGCAGACCGT
>DOUV01000535.1 GCA_003520455.1 Chloroflexota bacterium
CTCACCTGCGCGGCCAGGTCCAGGGAGCCGGCCGGCTCGGCGGTGACGAAGGCGGTGGTCAGGGTGGAGCAGGCCGCAGATATGGACGTGGCCGTGTCGGCCTGGCTGTGCTCGGCCTCCTCGTTGCCGGCCCGGTCCACGGCCTGCACTCGGAAGGAATACGTGGCGCCGGAGGCGACAGGCACCGGGCTCGTGGGGCCGAAGGTGAGGGTCAGCTCGTTTAACCCCGTGTGGCTGTAATCGTAGCCGGTGGTGCGAGTCAGCCAGTCGGTCCAGGCGCCGCTTTCCCCGGCGCGGTACTGCACGTGGTAGACGTCCACCCCGCTCAGGTCGTCGCCGCCGGAGATCGTCACGGTGAAGGTCGGCGTGGAGACGATGGTCGGGCTCCACAGGGTCGAGGTGGGCGGGTCGCGGTCGATGATGAAGCTTCGGGCCGCCTTCCCGCCGGCCGGCAGGGTGACCGTGAGGGTGTGCTGCCCGGTGACGATGCCGGCCAGGTCCAGCGTGGCGGTGTAGCTGCCGCCCTCGCGCCAGGTCAGGGCGAGCGGGTTGTCGTCCAGTTGTTGGGTGAAGTTCCCGGCCAGCCCGGAGAGTTGGGCGCCGGTCGCGTCGCGCACGGTGGCCGTGAAGGTGGCCGCCGCGTCGCCGGGGCCGTAGACGGGCTTGCCGGCTTCAACCGCCAGGCTGTTGCCCTGAACGGCGAAGAGGGCCTGGCCGCCGGCCACCAGGACGCCGGTCTCGGTCACGCTTCGCCCTGTGGAGAGGCTGACCAGCACCTGTTTGAGACCCGGCTTCCAGCCCAGGGTGTCGCCGGTCAGGCCCACCTGAGAGGTGCCGGCGTCGAGGGTGACCGCCTCGGCGCCCCCGTCCAGCATCCTCCCCGCCATATCCAGGATCTCCCAGTCGAGAGTGCCGCTGAAGGGTTGCGCGGCAGTCAGCGTCACGCTGATGGGCAGGCTGGCCTGGTTCACGTTGGCCGGCGCGCCGTTGTTGGCCGTGATGTCCTGGACGGTGTAGGTGGCCGGGGCGCTGTAAGTGACCTGGTAGTCCAGCCGGTCGTACAGGGTGACGCGACGGGTCTGCGGGTGGTACTGCAGGGGGGTCAGGCGCACGTCGAGGCGCAGGCCGTCGGCGTCGGTGTAGACCCGGGAGGTCAGAATGGCCTGGGGATAGGGAGTGGTGAGGGTGACGATGGTGGTCTGGGGCCCCCACGATTTTTCCACCAGGACGGTTGGGATCATCTCCACGGCGGCGCCGTAGTCACGGGCCTGAGTCAGCGTCAGGGTGACGGTGACCTCGGTGGCCGCTAAGGGCAGGGGGTAGGAGTGCTGCACCAGCGGCAGGCCGGGCGCACCGCTCTCCCCGTCCAGGCCGCCGTTGTGAGGGAGGGTGAAGCCGACGCGCCCCTGGGCATCCGTCAGCACCTCGAAGTGGGAGATGGCCACGGAGCGAGTGATGGTGTGTGTCGCCTGCCCGGCGCTGGCCGCCTGTGGAGAGGCGTCCCATCGCGGCGTCTCGGCCGGCGACCCCGTTGCGGAGGCCTGGCCCGGCCGGTTGCCGTAGCCCCGGTCAACCGGTTGCGTGGGCAGGCCGATGAGATGGACGCTGTAAAGGGTGCGGAGGTCGTTGTCGTCGCCGCCCGTCCTGCGCAGGCGGTAACTGCGGTTGGCGGCCACCAGCACGTCCCCGATGGTCGGATATCGGTCCCTAAATAGGCGTTCCAGGATAAGACGCCGCATCTGGTCGTGGTAGACGTCCAACTGGTCGCCGAGAAAGGACACGCTGACGTCGTACGACGTCGCCGCGATCAGGGCGGCGTTGGCATCCAGGACGGCGTTCGAGAGCCAGTTATTCCGCCACGTCGGGGCACTTCGGAAAGCCGGCAACAGACCGGTGTGGCAGCCCGAGGAGATCACCAATCCAAAGTGGGAGATGGCCGGTCCGGCGACAACGCCGGCCGCAAGATCACCGCGACCAATAAAGCTCTCCCCCTCCCCATCACTCACGCCCTTCTCGGTGCCATGGCCGATGAAGATCAGCAGGTCTGAGTCAGTTCTCACTCTGTCCTTGATGTCTTCCGGTTGCCAATACTCGTCATCCGGTCTCAGCAGCCGGTTGCCGCTCAGCCAGTAGGCCCCATACGCAAACCCGGGATACCCTGGCATTCTGCCTGGCCGCCAGTTCAAGCGAGTGGTCGAGCCGGGGCCGTAATGGCCTCTCAGGGCCGGCAGCACAAACTCCTCGACGAGTTCCTCGAAATCGACATAGTCATTCTTCGTCTCCATGGCCCAGGCGCGGCTGAAATCCTTGTGCAGGTACAAGGGCTGCTCCTGGCGGTCAATCAGGGCGATCAGGTCCAGCGGAAAGTCCCGGAAGACGCGGCCCACGGCCATGTCCAGGCGCAGCACATCGGGCAGAGTGCGAAAGAGGTCGAACGTGCCGTACTGCGCGTCGCTCATCCACCGCCCCTTCTCTGACATCGAGGCATCTGCGATATCGGCCAGGGTGGGGTTTCTCGTGTTGCCCACCTCTTGCGTGGGGAACCTGGTTTCGTTGGCTGCGCCCGGGCTGACCGGCACTCGCAGGTAGGGCACCACGGCATCGGTGCCCACAATGGCGATGGATTTGACGGACCGGGGGAGCGCGGACACCAGGGCATCGATCTCCTGGCCCATGAGGCTGCGGGTGGCGGTGTCAGCATAGTAATCCACCGCGGGGTCGTAGTAGGCATTGCGGCGCACGTCCACGACGACGCCAAAATGCGCGTCCGCATACTGCCGTATGCGCTCCACCAGGTCGTAATAGTCCAGGATACGGTTCTGGTTCTGGTCCTTGATCTGGGGATCACGCTGGCCGCTGGGGTACTTCTGGCTGACCTCGTGAAACTCGTTGAACAGCGCTCGGAAGTCGATCAAGACGACCAACCTGGGAAGACGCGGTTCGAGCATCATGGTATCCGCGTGCACGGCTTTGGCGAAGGGTTGGCCTGCCTCGACCACGTAGAGGTCCAGCATCTCGACGATGTCGTCGGTCGGCGTGAACCACAGGGAATGATGCAGGTCCCCGGCGTGGAGATCGGGCCCCTGGCCATCGTTCTGCATTTTGAGAGGCTGGTTCTTATCGCCGTTCGCCACCACGTAGAAGTCCAGGGCGCAGTCCCGCAGGAGCGCCTCCGGTTCGTCCCCCTTGGGAACCGTGTAGAGCAAAACATTGTGCCGTCGTGGGAGGAGGTTGCGCTTGTATCCACTGGTGGAGGGCCGCAACTGGAAGGGCATCTTCTTGCCGGTGAGTGTTTGGGGGAAGAACTCGTAATCCCCAATGTAGACTACGGCCCGGTTGAGGAAGCCTGGGGTGCTCCAGGTGCCGATCTCACAGTCGGTGGTGACGGCAAAGCTCACGAAGGTGGTTAGCTCCACATCCGTACTCGGGAACTTGCCGGTGCACGTCACGTCACGGAATCCAGGGTCATACTGGCAACGGGGGATGTACGGCCCCCAGGACAAGCTGCCTGGGACGAGCGAGGTGCCCTGGGGGATGTGATCTCTCACCTGGATGAGGGCCTCCTCTTCTCCCAACCAACTCAGGTTGATGGTGTAGGTGATCCGCTCCGTGGCGTACACGCCCGGCGCGCCCTCAGGCGTGGCGGTCTTGGTGGCATTGGCCTGGGGCTCCCGGGGGGGCTTCCGGGGCGGGGGGTTTTGCTCCACGTCCAGCGTGTTTTGGGCCCCCGACTGCTCCACGACGACCCCCGTGGAGTCCTGACGGTCCAGGCCGTAGAGATCCGTCCAGGAGTCACGGGTGGTGCCGACCGTCGTTCCCTCAGACCGGTAGCCTTGCCGGTCCACGTACTGCACGTATTTCTGGCCGTTGCGGGTGGTCACGATCTCCAGCCCATCGCCGCGAATCCCAACCTGGCCGGTCGGGGTTGGCCCACCCAAAGGCGCAAGGCCGGTTGGGGAGACGGCCCCCCCGGCCTGGGAGGTTGTCTGGGAGGTGACCTGACCGCCCTCGATCCAAAAGGTGATCGTCTGCCAGCCGGGTTGGCCGGAACCGCCCCAGACCTCGGCTACGGCCGCCAGCCGGCCGGCCCCATCGCCCAGCAAGCGGTAGTTGAGATTGCCGTTGCAGGTGCCGGAGAAGTTGTAGAGCGTGCGGGTGTTCCAGGAACCGGCGTCGAGGGTGGCGAGCACCAGGTTGATGGGATAGGTGCCGCCGGCCTGGTAGGCCGTGCAGTCGGCGTAGAGGACGTAGGCCTGGTTGTTCTGGGCGACCAACCGGGGGGATTGCCGGTGGTCCGACGTGTCGGGGCCGGCGGTCGCCAGGGTCTCAGCAGTCCAGACGGAGCCATCGAAGGCGGCGTGGCGCACGACCCGGTTGCTCCCCTGAATGGCGAGGTAGGCGATGTGGGCCGTGTTGGTGACCTCGGCGCCGATGGATGGGGCCGAGACGAGGTTCGCCCCGGGATCCACCGACCGGGTGACCCACGTCGTGTTGTTCAGGGTCGCGTGGTAGAGGGGCTGGCCTGGCTCCCGGTAGGCCACGTGTGGGACGTTGGCCGCATCCAGCGCCAGGGCCAGCTCGGTTGTCCAGGCGTCGTCGACACCGGGCACGGCGAGCTGTTTCGTCCAGGTGAGGGTATCTGGCCCCCGCGTGGCGTAGCGCAGGCCCCTGGAGAGGTAGGCCAGGTGGATGCGCGCATCGCTCCCCACGGCGACGGCGGACTTCCCGATGGGCCGGCTTTCTTCCACCGTGTGGATGGTGAAGGAGCCGGTCTGGGCCGCGTGGCGCAGGGTTTCGTCGGGGGCGTAGTAGTAGGCCAGGTGGGCGCGGCCCGCGCCGTCCAGGGCCAGGCTCGGCCGGGGCCGGTTCCAGCCGGCCGCAAAGGACTCGACCGTCTCGGTGAGCCAGGTGGAGTCTGTCAACGGACGGGCGGCCAGGCGGAGGATGCTCGTGGAATCGGGATCGGTGTAGAGATACCAGGCATAGGCAATCGCCACCTGCCCGCCCCTGATCTCCAGGGCGGCGTTCTGCTGCAGGTGGCCGCTGCCCACCGAGTCCACCCACGTCGTTTGCCAGCCACTGCCGCGCTGCGCGTGGTAGAGCGCCGTATTGCCCTGGAAGAAGGCCAGGTGGGGGGTGGCGCCGTCGTACACCAGGCTGGGATAGGCGTAGTACCTATTGCTGCTGGTGATGACCTCGTAGGTCGTCCAGGGGGCCGCGGCAGAGTGGGTGTAGAGGCGCACCTCGTAGGGCGGCGCGTTGTCTTGCACGCAGGCTACGTAGGGCACGTCGTTCTGGTCCAGGGCCAGGGAGAAGCCATAGTTGGATGAGTAAGGACTCAGACTGCAGGCCGTCTGGGTGATGGCCACGGTGGGGGTGAGCCAGGCTGTGCCGTTGTGGACGGTGTAGTACAGCTCCCGGTCGTAGTTGTAGACCAGGTGCAGCCGGCCATCGCTGCCCCGCTTCAGGTCCAGTTTGTAGTCCGCAGCCGAGTTGGGAACGTCGGCGATGTGCTCCACCGTCCAGGTGAGAGCCTGCCCTGAACCCTCGGGCTGAAGGCTTGTCGAAGAGCTGCCGGGAGCCGCGACCTGGCGCGCCAGCCAGAGCGCATCCTCGCCATAAAAGGCGATGAGCGCCCGCCCCTGGTCGTCCAGAGTCAAGGCGGCCGCTCCGAGGGAAGTTGTGTCGCGCGAGCGGGTCACCGGCACAGTCTCGGTGATCCAGCGCGTGCCGGTGTAGGTGGCGTAGTAGAGGGCGTTACCGGCGTAGGCCACGTGGGGGACATCGTGGCTGTCCACGGCCAGGTGCCGCCAACTGCCCAGCGTAGCGCCAAACCTCGGCGCGGTGTCGACCAACTCGGGCTCGCTCCACTCGTCCACCGGGCTGCTGGTGGCGCCCGCGGCCTGGAAGGCCTGGGGATGGGTGATGACGGCGGTGTTGTACACAAAGTCGCCCGTGGTGAGCACGGCGGCATAGGTGAGGGTGACCGGACTGTTCGCCGCCAGGTCGCCGTCCCAGCGGATGGTGCGCTCCGTGGTGAGGTAGGCCGGACTGCCGGCGGTGGCCTGGAGCGTGGCGGTCACGTAGTCCAGGCCGGCGGGCAGCGTGTTGCTCAGCACCGCCCCGCTGGCCGTCGTGTCGCCCGTGTTACTCACGACGAGGGTGTAGGTCACGGTCTGCCCCTGCGCCGGCGAGTTGCTGCCGGGCGCGAT
>DOUV01000999.1 GCA_003520455.1 Chloroflexota bacterium
GAAGCCCGCCTCCGCGCTCGCCCGGGACCCTACTCAGCTGGTGTCACCGGAGCAACCGGCGCGAGGTGGCGCCGCGCCCGAGCGCGGAAGCGACGCCGGGCGAGCGCCTCACCGGCTTTGCTGCGTAGCCCGACGAGCACCAGGGCAACCAGGGCGAGGACATTCGGCAGGAATTGAACCAGGCTGGGCGGGATATTCGTGGTGGTCTGCAAACGCACCGCCAGGGCATCCGCGAGGCCGAAGAACAGGCCGGTGAAAAAGACGAAGATCGGATGGTTCAGCCCGAAGAGGGCGGCGGTGACCCCGAGCCATCCCCGGCCATTGCTCATATCGCGCGTGAAGAGGGTCAAATGGCCCACCGATAGGAACGCCCCCCCAACGCCGCCAGGCAGCCGCTGATGACCAGCACAAACAGCTTGACCCTCCCAACGTCGATACCCACTGTCTCCGCCGCGGATTGATTTTCACCCACCGCCCGGATGTGGCGGCCAAACTTGGTGTGAAACAGGACCACGTGGGCGGCAACGACGGCCAACCACGCGTCCCTTGGTCACGTGCCCCCGAGGGAACCCGGTGCGACGCACCTCGAGAAAAAAAGGCCGCGCCGAACCCGCCGGCGGCGGCAGTATCGGTGCGGCAACGTCCCGTGGGTTTGGACGCGCACGTTGGAAACCGCAGCGTCCACCCATTGACAAATCGCCTGGTTCCTGATACAGTGGAGTTAGATTTGTCATTATAAAATGATGTAATTATAAGACCCGTTGATCGCGAGGCACGCCGCACTCGCACCACGCCGGGGGATCGGATCGCTCCTCGCACTGATCCACTCCTCCCCGGGGGAAGCGTTTCGCTCATGCGAACGAAAACGGTCATCACACCGTACCTTCTCATCCTCCCAGCCCTGGCGACGCTCCTGCTTCTGTTCGTCTACCCCATTCTGTGGAACGGCTACCTCTCGGTTCACGACGTCAAATTCGCAACCTTCAATCGGGCGTGGCCCGTCGCTGGGCTCGAGAACTACCAGGCGCTCCTCAAAGATAGCATCTTCCCCTTCAAATTCTACAAATCTCTGTGGGTCAGTCTCCAATTCGTGGGCGGAAGCGTGTTGGGCCAGTTCGTGCTGGGCCTGGCGCTGGCCCTGGCGCTCAACGCCAGGATCAGAGGCCGTGGCCTCTTCCGCGTCCTGATCGCTTTCCCGTGGATCCTCTCCGAGCTGGTCGTCGCCTACATCTGGTTGTATCTCTACCAACCGGCCGGGGCGATCAACAATCTTCTGAGCGCGGCCGGGTTGCCGGCCGTTAGATGGTTAGGATCGCCCGGCATCGCCATCTGGGCCCTGGTGCTGACCAACATCTGGTTCGGCACCCCCTTCACGATGCTGATGATGGGCGCCGCGCTGACGACGATCAACCCTGAGGTCACCGAAGCCGCAACGGTCGACGGTGCCAATCGCCGCCAGCTCTTTCGCTGGATCACCTGGCCCCTCATCGCTCCGTTTGGCGCACTGAACCTCATCCTGATCACCATGTGGACCGCCAACCTCTTCGCCCTTCCACTGGCGATGACCAAAGGCGGGCCGGTCTACGCGACCACCACGACCTCACTCTACATGTACCGCTACGCCTTTGAATTTGGGAATTTCTCGCTCGGCTCGTCCATCGGCGTGATGCTCTTCGTGTTCAACGTCGTCGCCGCCGCCATCTATCTGCGGACGTTGGGGGGGCAATAGGGATGAAGAGCTCGGCCTCTTCGGCGAGTACGCGCTCACTGCCGGTGCAAGCCCCCACCCTGACCCTCCGGCAACGCCGGCGAGGCCAGGTCCTCGTGCGGTATCTCTTTCTGAGTGCATACACCGCCATCGTCCTGGTTCCGTTCCTGATCGTCCTCTCGGCCTCGCTCCACCCGGCCGGTCTGCCCCGCCTCCTTCCCGAATCGATCACCTTCCAGCACTACGAGCGAATCCTCGAAGACCCGAAATTTCTGCGGGCGCTGATCAATAGCTTCATCGTCGGTCTCGGGAGCACCGTGCTGTCGGTGCTCATCAGCGCATTGGCCGGGTACGCCTTCTCGCGGTACGAGTTCCCCGGCAAGGCTGCCCTCATGGGCCTCGTCCTAGGGATCTTCATGATCCCGGTCTCGGTCAACATCATCCCCCTCTACGTCATGCTCCGGCGCCTGGGCTGGCTGAACACCTACCAGGGGTTGATCATCCCCTATCAGGCCCTGATCCTGCCCCTGAACGTCTGGCTCCTCAAGAATTTCTTCGATACGATCCCGCCCGATCTGGAAGCGGCTGCTTTGGTGGACGGGGCCAACCGCTGGACCGCCTTCTGGCGTGTGACCATGCCCCTGACCTGGCCGGGGTTGGCCGTCGCCAGCATCTTTGCCTTCCGCTTCAGTTGGAACGATTTCGTCTTTGCCGCCACCTTCACCTCCACCGCCAGCATACGAACCTGGCAGGCAGCCATGTACACCTTCCTCGGGTTGGAGCGCACTGCCTGGGGTCCCCTGACGGCCGGTGTGGTGATTGGGATGCTGCCGGTAGTCATCCTGTTTGTGATCTTCCAGCGCCACTTCATCGAAGGCCTCACGGTGGGCGCGGTCAAGTGAACGAAAAAAAGGGGCCAAGTGATCCCCGACAAACGTTTGGATTGACACTTCCTTGAAGGAGGACCGAAGACCATGAAACGATCCAACTCTCTCTCCGTGATCCTCTTCGCGCTGTTACTCGGCCTGGCCGGATGCGGGCAAACGTCCGCTCCACCGGAAGCCACCGCCCCGCCGGCTGCGCAGCCAACGCCCCCGCCTGCCGGACAGCCG
>DOUV01000105.1 GCA_003520455.1 Chloroflexota bacterium
CCAGCTCGAGGGCCGCCACCGGGCCACCAGCGGCAACGCGCTGCGCGCGGCCGTGCTCGGCGCCAATGATGGCCTGGTCTCCAACCTCAGCCTCGTAATGGGGGTCGCCGGCGCCGAACTCGCCGGCAAGGCGATCCTGATCACCGGCCTGGCCGGTTTGCTGGCCGGCGCGACCTCGATGGCCATGGGCGAGTGGCTCTCGGTCCAAAGCTCGCGCGAGCTCTACCAGCGCCAGATCGAGATCGAGGCGGAAGAGATCAGCGCCAACCCGAAGGAAGAAGAGGAGGAACTGGCCCTGATCTACCAGGCCAAAGGGCTCGCGGCGGACCAGGCCCGCGAATTGGCCGCCCGGCTCATCGCCGACGAGGCCACCGCGCTGGACACGCTGGCGCGCGAGGAGCTGGGGATTAATCCCGAGGAGTTGGGCGGATCGGCCTGGGAGGCGGCGGCGACATCGTTTTTCCTCTTCGCCATCGGCGCGATCATCCCGGTGTCGCCCTTCATCTTCCTCTCGGGGCTGACGGCCGTGTTCGCGAGCCTGCTGCTGAGCGCAGCGGCCCTCTTCCTGATCGGCGCAGGGATCACCCTGCTGACCGGCCGCAGCGTGCTCTACACCGGGCTGCGCCAGGTTCTCTTTGGCCTGGTCGCCGCCGGCTTCACCTACGCGCTCGGCCGCTTGATCGGGGTCTCCATCGGGGGCTAGAAAGGCGGCGGCTTTCGACTTCACGGTACCCGCCGGCCATTCTGCATGCCAGGCACGCAATGAAAAATGCACGGTCTCGGCACCGTGCATTTTGGTCGATCTTGCGCTGATTATCCCACTGCAACGGTTGTTCTGCTCCGTCTGGTCGCCTCTAGCTCCTCCGCCAGCGCAGCACCCCGGCACTGGCGAGCAGGACCAACCCAACGGCGGTGATCATCAGCGTCAAGACAAGCCGCGTTCCACCGGTTGCCGGCAACGTCGCCGGGGCCGCGACGGTGAAGTTCACCGTGTCCATCGTGAACGGCTCCCACGGCGTGTGGTCGGCGTAGCCGAGAACGACCGTCGCCGTGTGCGCCCCGGGCGCCAGCCCTGTCAGATCCAGGCTCGTCGCGCCGGTATGGATGATTTGGGGATCATCTGCCGGAATTGCCTGGCCGGCCTGAAGGCTCGGTTGCTTGTCAACGAATACGTGGAAGTGAGCCTCAGTCTTCTCTTTGGCATCCTTTGCCGACACGATGGTCGCCCCACTCGAGGTCCACTTCAGCGTCACATCCGGCCCAACCGTGGCACCGTTCTGCGGCGCCTCAAACTTCACCGTCGGATTGCCTTGAGCGAACCCAATCCCGACGATGAGCACCACCAGCACGACGGCCAGCCCAGTGGCGCGCAGCACTTCAACGATCGATTTCATACCCACCTCCTCTTCTCTCGCGCTGGGCGGCGACGACAGGAGACCGGTGTCCGGCCCAGCACAGGCACCGGCCAGGATTGGCGGGGAGCGAAGACTTTTCCGAAGTCCGGTTCGCAGCCGGTCCCCACCAGACGTCGGAAGTCTGACCCCTTGACCGGCGCCCTGCCGCGCCGGTCAAGGGGCGTTCAGGTTCGTAGGGGCGCACGGCCGTGCGCCCCTACAGCGCGCTTCCGACCGCTCAAGCAGTTCCTCCGAACCATGCTCCCACCCGCGCCACGATGACATGACCGCTGTTCTAGACGTTGTACCGTTGCGGGAAGCTCGTCCTCAGGCTGAGAACCGGGAGCCGCCGGGCGCGCCAGTCGAGGAAGACGCCAGCGGCCAGCAGAGCAGAGCCGGCCCAGATGGCGGCAAGGGAGACGATAAAGGCCAGTGCCCCGTGATCCGCATGCTCGAGAAAAACGTGGCTCCCGAGATGGGAGAGAATCAGCAACGCGCCGAGCGCGGTCGCTGCTACCCCCGCAGGGTTGCGATGTCGCTGGAAGCTTTGCCAGAGCAGCGCCACATTGAGGGACACGAGGACCCACAGCAGTTTGTGCAGTGCAAACAACAGAACCAGCCCACCGGCCATGGCCGGCGGATGGGCCAGCCCGGCGAGAACCGGGAACCCGGCGCAGACCGAACACACAGGGGCAAGCATCGCCGTGCCGAGGCTATACACAGAGACAGGGTGGAACCGGGCGAGGAATGCCCGGAGACGGCCGGCCCGGCCTGACGCCTGGCGCTGCTGTTCCGCCCTGACACACCCCAGGCAGGCCTTCACTCGGTTCGGAAGCTCAGGTGGGACTGGCGGCCGGTGTATCACCGCCAGGGAGTAGATCAACCGCTCCAGCACCGGGTCTGGGATATCAGTACGGCGCCGCGCGAGGATCCCCGCAATCGCCTCCTCCAGAGCATCGGCCGTGCGTTCCTCACGCTCGAAACTGCGCCTCTGGGGCGTGCTGCTCTCTCGTGTCAGGACCGCCTTCAACTTGAGGATCGCGCGGCAGATCATCATCTTCGTCGCTCCTCCAGAGAGATCGAGAATCGCTGCGATTTCCGCCACGCGCAATCCCGCCGCGAATCGCAGCGCCAGAGCATCGCGCTCGCGCTCGTTCAGGTGAGCGAGCGCGCTCCGCAGTTCCGCCAAATCCTCTTTTTGCAGCACCACTGCATCGGGCTCCCCTCGGCGCTCGCCCACGAACAACCCTTCAACCGGAGTCGCATCGCCGTCGGGGATTCGCAATTCCCACCTGATCCTCCGCCGCTCCTGTCGGCGCCACCAATCGGCCACCGTGCGCTGAGCGATACCGCACAACCAGGCCGCACTGCTGCCCCGTTCCGGGTTATACTGCTCCCACGAGCGCCAGGCTCGGGTAAACACTTCACTGGTCACATCCTGGGCTTCCTGGTAGTCGGGGACGCGCGCCGCCACGAAGCGCCAGACGGCGGGCAGCGCCTGCTGGTACACCCTGTCGAAGTCGTGAGCGTTCGCCATCACGTCCTCCCTCAACGACTTGATCTACTTATTATTTCGCTCGATTTCCGAAAAGGTAACACGATCGTGTCGGCCTGACTTGCAATGGATCTCGTTGGCGAATTCGAGACCGGTGGTTGGTTCCAAGGCAGGAATAATAAGTGCGCGACCCAAAGGGAGACTCGAGGGGAGTACAGCCAGATGCAACGTGGCACGACGAGGCAGATGCAGGAACAGCCTGCAGCGTTCTATTGGCTCTGGTACTCTATCACAAGACGGAGCCTTCGTCTAGCCTCGAATAGGGAAAGTCCGGTGCGACGCACCGGACTCCCAGGGGAGCGTCCCGTCGGCGAGCAGACGGCGACTCAGTGCAGCGGCAACAACCCCGACTGGCGGCCGACGTGCACGGCCTGCACGCGGTTCTCGGCGCCCAGTTTGCTGAGGATGTGGCTCACGTGCGCCTTGACGGTCTTCTCCGAAATGATGAGTTCCTCGGCAATCGCGCGGTTGGACTTGCCCTCGGCAACCAGCC
>DOUV01000737.1:0-3083 GCA_003520455.1 Chloroflexota bacterium
ACTCCGACGCCGACGGGGACATTAACCGCCACGCCGACGGGGACATTGACCGCGACGCCGACAGAGACGCACACTCCGACGCCGACCGGGACGTTGACGGCCACGCCGACGGGGACGTTGACCGCGACGCCGACCGGGACGGCGACGGCCACAGCGACGCCGACGACTGGGACGGTCTACCTGGCGCTCCTGTTCAGTAAGTGGTCGCCGACGGCGGTTGAGCTCAACTCGTTCGCAGGCAGCACCGACGATGGCCACGGCACGCTTGCCGTGCTGGGGCTTGGGTTCGCCGGCCTGGCCGGTCTCGCCCTCTGGCAGCGCCGCAAGCGGTCTTGATATCGAATCGGTCCCATCACGCCAACACGCCGACGGTTACCGTCGGCGTGTTGCTTTGGGGGGCCACCGTTGTTTCCGCGGTTGTACCGCGGTGCCGGAAGGAGATTGATGCTCCCTGCTCTCTCTCAGATTTGTCATGTTCCTGTGTCGGCCGTTCACCAATCTCTCATTCACGAGCGTTATACTTGTAGATGCCGGGCAATTGCTCTGCTTCCAGCCCTGTTGCTGGTGATCAATGGGTAAGGAGCTTCCCCGTGGGCCGCCATACAACCTTCATCGCAGTCCTCCTCGTTCTCCTGCTCCTGCTTGCGGCTATGCCCCCGACTGCTCGAACCCTGGCCTCGCCACTGCAGGTGGGGGCGGGCGGGGTGGGAGCGAATCCTGTGGCAGCGGCCCGAGCCGGTTTGATCCCGAACCAGGCGGTTGGCCTGACGGTGGACTTGCGCGACGACGAGGGGCCCGTGCGACCGCCGATCTGTCCGGGTTACACCATCCACTTTGACGTGATCGTCACCAACACCGGCGACGTCACCCTGGACGACGTGCAGGTGACTGTCAAGCTCGACCCCCGCACGCAGGCGTTTTTGGACAGCCCGCGGACCACTCCCGGCGCCACCTACGATGCCGGTACACACTCGGTGCGCTGGACCATTGCCAGTCTAGGTCCGGCCGAGACGGTCACGATCGTGCTGCTGACTCGAGTCTACTCATGGGTCTCCGGTGGCACTTCCATCGTGACCGAGGCCATTGTGACCGATGATGTGGCGGGTACGGCCACCGACAGCGAAACGACCACGGTGGCCATCTGCAACACTCCCACCCCGACACCGACCAGGACCGCGACGCCAACCGACACGCCGACCGCGACGCCGACGGATACACCGACCGCGACGCCAACCGACACGCCCACGGCGACGCCAACGGATACACCGACCCCGACGCCGACGAGTACGCCGACCGGGACCCTCACGACCACGCCCACGGCGACGCCTACGAATACGCCGACCGGGACCCTCACGACCACACCCACGGCGACGCCGACGAATACACCGACCGGGACCCTCACGAACACGCCTACGGCGACGCCGACGAATACACCGACCGGGACGGCGACCAATACCCCCACGGCCACGCCGACCAGTACGCCGCGGTTCCTGCGGCTCTATATTCCCCTGGCCGGCAAGAATCCGCCGCCGACGGCGACGCCCACCAGCACCCCGACGGCCACGCCGACCGCAACATCGACCCCGAAGCCGGAAGTGAAGTCCGACGTCGTATACCCGAAAGCGGTGGGGGTTGACCGGTCGCTCAACCGCATCTTCGTCACGAGCAAATTGAGGGACAGTGTCTATGCCATCGACGGAGGGACTTATGCCGTATTAGGCGAGATATTGAATGTTGGTGATGAGCCGTTTGGCATCGATGTCAACAGTGAGACTCACAAGGCCTACATCGCAGCCTTTCGCAGCAATGCTGTGATCGTCATCGATACGCAGACCCGTGCGGTGCTCCGAACCATACCTCTGAACTCGACCGAGCCGTGCTATGTGGCGGTGGACGAAACCCGCAACCGGATTTACGTCACCTCGCACGGAAGCGGCCGGCTTTTGGTCATTGATGGCAGTACCGACAGTCTGATCGGGTCGGTCTCTGTCGGACTGGGCAGCTTTGGGGTCGCCGTTCACCCCGGGTTGAACCGCGTCTACGTGGCCAATCGGGACTCTCTTGACATCGCGATCGTCGATGGGGCGTCCCTCAGCGTCATCGGACGCGTGCCGGTCAGCGGAAGCCCCTACGTCGCCGCCGTCAACCCGGTCACCGATAAGCTGTACGTGACGCTCGATGAGACCAGGCCTCACGACAACCCAAATGTGCTCAAGGTTTACGATACGCGCTCGGATGGCCTGGCCTTCCGGAAAAAGATCTCGATCAAGAGCAGGGCTGAGGGTGGCATTGCCGTCAATTCGACAACCAATCACGTCTTCCTCACGCACACCGAGACGACCAATCTGGTCTCGGTCATCGACGGCACAAGCGACTCGGTTCTGACCCTGCTTGGGTTTCCCAACTACAACTTTGACGATCCCTTCGGCGTTGCTGTCAACCCGGTGACGGGCTGGGTCTACGTCGGCAACCGCAGTTTCGGCGATTCAGGTGGCTCCGTGACATCCTTCCGCGACGATTTCTGAGCGCGCGGTGCACCAGGCGCTGATCGCCGGTATGGTCAGAGGGGGCGTCCCACCAGGGGCGCCCTTCTCGTTGGTCCGGGGGGAGCCCCCGAAACCGGCCGCCCCGGCAGGAATCGACGGCCAGATGAGTGCCGCTTCCGGTGCCGCTGGTTGCGGTGTTCCGGTTGCTTGAAGTTGTGGCACCAGTTTTGTCATCTTCTCTCACGGATTCATACCATTCTGCCCAACGTCGAGGCGATTCCTTCGGCATTCGCCGTGCGAGCAATGAATCGGCGGGCCTGTAGGCTCACGGGGCGTTGGGAGCGAGCGCATTCCTGGTGCCCCACCACGCGCGGGCTAAGATGGCGGGCCAGAATGAGGAGAAGTGCGCCTCGAGGCACGGTCACCCATTCCGGTTCCTCACCACCACCAGCCGGCGGTCAAGGCCACCATTGCGACCAAGGGGGAAGCACTCGGACATCGCCGCGCTTCCACACATCACCGGCCCATCCCCGTACGCCACGGCGTTTGCTCTGATGGTGTATCTCACTGATCGTCTCCTGAAAATAGCCCGCTGCG
>DOUV01000737.1:3197-4981 GCA_003520455.1 Chloroflexota bacterium
GGGCTCGTCGTGCGCGCTGTAGGGGCGCACGGCCGTGCGCCCCTACAGCGCGCACTACAAACGGGCACCCGCGACTTGTACCAATTCGCCAACAGGCTCTCTCACTTTCCAGAAATATGAACACATCATCGCTTGCTCTTGGGGGGGTCTCTGGGTACCATACTCGGGTAAGCGCCGGTGCAAAGGCTCCCGGCGGCGTCAACTGGAAGATGATGATGACGAGATCTGTCGCGGCTACCCGCTCACCACTCGTTCTCGCGCTCGACCTCGGCACGTCCGCGGTTCGCGCGATCGTCTATGACCGGTGGGGCAGGACGGTGGAGGGCCTGGCGAGCCAGGTCGATTACTCTCTGCACACCACGGCCGACGGAGGCGTCGAGGCCGACCCGACTGCGATGGTCGCCGCCCTGGAAACAGTATTGGACGCGGTCCTGGCTCGCGCCGGCTCGCGCGCCGACCAGCTTGTCGCCGTGGGCTTCAGCATGCTCGTCTCGAACGTGCTGGGGATCGGTGCTGGCGGCCAGCCGCTGACACCGGTCTACACCTACGCAGATACGCGCAGTGCGCCTGCGGCGGCTGCTCTTCGCAGCCGCCTGAACGCGCATGCCGTGCACCAACGCACCGGTGCGCCTCTTCACGCCAGTTATCTGCCTGCCCGTCTGCTCTGGCTCCAGCAGTCCGAGCCCGAACAGTTCCGCCGGGTCGTGCGCTGGCTCTCGGTCGGCGAGTACTTCTACCTCCAACTCTTTGGCGAGGCCCGTGCCAGCCTGTCGGTGGCCAGTTGGACCGGCCTCCTGAACCGGCAGACACTCGATTGGGATCACGAACTACTCGCTGCGGTGGGCGTCTCGCCAACGGCGCTCTCCCCGTTGGGCGACCTCCATGCGCCCGCGCGGGGACTGCGTCCTGCCCCCGCCGCGCGCTGGCCGGCTCTGGCCCGCGTACCATGGCTGCTCCCCGTCGCCGACGGCGCCTGCAACAACATTGGCGCCGGCTGCCTCTCACCCGCCCGAGTCGCGTTGATGATCGGCACCAGCGGCGCCATGCGGGTGGTGCTCCCCGATGATTCCAGCATGCGCGTACCCGCAGGCCTCTGGCTCTATCGCGTGGATCGTCGCCGCGCGTTGCTGGGCGGTGCCACGAGCGAGGGGGGCAGCCTCTATGCCTGGCTCCGCGCGACGCTGCGCCTCAATGCCGATGATTCGGCGTTAGAGTCCGCTCTGGCCGCGTTGCCGCCGGACAGCCACGGTCTGACGGTGCTGCCGTTCCTGGCGGGCGAGCGCAGCCAGGGCTGGAACGACGCTGCCCGGGCCGCCATTGTCGGGCTCAGTCTGGACACTACACCGAAGGCGATCACGCGGGCCGGCCTTGAGGCCGTCGCCTACCGCTTCGGGCTGCTCTTCGAGCGCCTGCGCCCGCATTTGCCGCCCGATGCGACGATCATCGCCAGCGGCGGCGCGCTTCAGCACTCCCCACTGTGGACCCAAATGTTCGCCGATGTCCTCGCCCGGCCGGTGGTGCTCTCCGGGGAGCCGGAGGCCTCGAGCCGTGGGGCGGCGCTCCTGGCACTGGAGGCACTCTCTTTGCTGGAAGAGCTCCAGATGGCCCCAGCGGCCCTTGGCCGGGCCTTCGAGCCCGATCCCGAGCGCCACGAGATCTACGTTGCAGCGATGGGGCGCCAGCAAGCACTCTACCAGGCGCTTTTCGGTCCGGGGAGGGCCGAGGGCGAGCAATCGCGCAGTGCGAATGAGGCCTTCTGCTTCTAGAACATCGGTCAAGTCGTC
>DOUV01000737.1:5116-8637 GCA_003520455.1 Chloroflexota bacterium
ACTCCTTGACCGGCGCTCTAGGGCAAGGCTTCGAGAGTGCCGGTCAAATCGCCAGTCTTCCGAAGTCTCGGAAGAGTTCGGAAGACTCCGGTGAGGTCAATGACCGTTCAAGCAGCCGCGGGTCACACAACAACATCACCTGTCGTGGGACATCTCTTGCATCTCATATACTACAACCTCGTTACCAATTGGTGCATGGACCGTAAGGAGGTCTACTGACAAATGCCCGAACACACTGATCAATGGTATGAACTCGCCCAGCAGCTCCGCGTGGACAGCATTCGATCCAGCTCGGCCGCGGGATCGGGTCATCCGACCTCATCCCTCTCGGCCGCCGACCTGATGGCCGTACTCATGACGAAGTACCTGCACTACGACTTCGACGATCCGGAGAACCCGGCCAACGATCACCTGATCTTCTCCAAGGGTCATGCCTCGCCCTTGCTCTACGCCATGTATCGTGCGGCCGGAGCGGTCACCGACGAGGAGATGATGAGTTTCCGCAACTTCGGGAGCATGCTGCAGGGCCACCCCACGCCCGCGATCCCCTGGGTCGATGTCGCCACCGGCTCTCTCGGGCAGGGGCTCCCGATTGGTGTCGGTATCGCCCTGGCCGGCAAGTACCTCGATAGGCTTCCCTATCGTATTTGGGTCCTTTGCGGTGACAGCGAGATGGCCGAAGGCTCGATGTGGGAGGCCTTCGACAAGGCCGGCTTTTACAAGTTGCACAACCTGATTGCGATTCTGGATATGAACCGTCTCGGCCAGCGCGGTCCGACCGAACTCGGCTGGGATAGCGAGGCCTACGCGGCGCGGGCCACCGCGTTTGGCTGGTATCCGATTGCGATCGATGGGCACGATCTGAGCGAGATTGACCGGGCCTACGCCGATGCTCTCGAGCCCCGCGAGCGGCCAGCGTTGATCATCGCCCACACGCTGAAAGGACGCGGCGTCTCCTTCCTCGAGGACAAACCCGGCTGGCATGGCAAATCACTCGATCCGGAGCAGGAGCGCCAGGCCATTGCCGAGTTAGGGGGCGAGCGCTCGATCACGGTCCAGGTGCCGAAGCCGGAGCCGATGACACCCGCTCCCAAGCCCAAGATTGGGCCGCTGGCGCTCCCAACCTACGAAGTGGGCACGAAGATAGCCACTCGCCAGGCGTACGGCGAGGCGCTCAAAGCCCTTGGTGGTGCGCGCGCCGACGTCATCGTCCTCGATGGTGAGGTCGGCAATTCCACCTACTCTGACATCTTTGCGCATGCGTACCCCGATCGCTTCTTCGAGATGTTCATCGCCGAGCAACAGATGGTGGCCGCAGCCGTCGGGTTGAACGTCCGTCACTACGTGCCTTTTGCCGCCACGTTTGCCGCTTTCTTGAGCCGCGCCTACGATTTCATTCGCATGGCGGCCGTCTCGCAGGCCAACATCCGGCTGTGTGGCTCCCACGCGGGTGTCTCCATCGGCGAGGATGGTCCCTCTCAGATGGGGCTCGAGGATATCGCGATGATGCGGGCGGTCTCTGGCAGCACCGTGCTCTACCCCAGCGATCCGAACCAGACGGCCCAGTTGGTCGCGGCGATGGCCGACCAGCCCGGGATTAGCTTCTTGCGGACCACGCGCGCGAAGACCCCGGCGCTCTACCCTGCGAACGAGCGCTTCACCATCGGTGGCAGCAAGGTGCTGCGCCAGTCCGACGCCGACCAGGTGACGGTTATCGCCGCTGGGATCACCCTGCACGAGGCGCTCAAGGCCTGCGACGAGCTCGAGGGGGAGGGCATCGCCGTGCGGCTGATCGATCTCTACTCGGTGAAGCCGATCGATAGAGAAAGCGTGCACGCGGCGGCGCGCGCGACTGGGGGGCGGATGGTGGTCGTCGAGGACCACTGGCCCCAGGGTGGCCTGGGCGAGGCCGTGCTGGAGAGCTTCACCGTCGATGCCGATGGCGGAGTCGCACGGGATGGGGGCGATGCAACTATACCCCTCCGGCTCATTCACCTGGCCGTGAGCGGGATGCCGCAGTCGGGCCCACCAGAGACCTTGTTGGACGCGGCCGGGATCAGCGCCCGCCAGATCGCCAACGCGGTGCGTGAATTGCTCGAGCCTGAAATGTGAAGCGGAGCAAGCACCACGCCGGCAATTCACGTTTCATGTTTCAGTTACAAGGAGCAACCAAATGGCATTACTTGTGACCGGTCGCGGCCCCGATGAGTCGCTGGGCGAGGTGTTGCGCGCGCGAATCGACGCCACGATCAACCGTTTCCGCGACGAGAACGTCGTCGAGCGGATCTGGAACCGGGACCCCGACCTCTGGAAGCCGCTGGACCCCGACCGTGCCGCCGTGATCCGCAACCGGCTCGGCTGGCTCACCGGCGTGGACGCGATGGACGCCGCCGAGCTCGAACTGACCTCCTTCGCAGAAGAGGTTCAGGCCGACGGGTACACCGATGCCGTGCTGCTCGGCATGGGTGGCAGCAGCCTGGCCGCCGAGGTCTTTGCCGAGACCTTCGGTGTGGCCGAGGGCTTCCTCCGCCTGCACGTGCTCGACACCACCGACCCTGTCTCGATTACCCACCTGCGTGAACGGCTTGACTTCGGCAAGACGCTCTTCATTGTTTCTTCGAAGTCCGGTACGACGATCGAGACCACCTCCCTGTTCCGTTCTTTCTGGAATGAGGTGAAGGCGGTCCTCGGCGATGATAAAGCCGGGGCCCATTTCGTAATCATCACCGATCCTGGGACGCCGCTCGAGACGGTGGCGCGGGAGCGCGACCTGCGCCGGCTCTTCACCAATCCGGCCGATATCGGCGGGCGCTACTCGGCCCTCTCCTACTTTGGGCTGGTACCTGCCGCTCTGCTCGGCGTGGACCTGTCCACGCTTCTCGACCGCGCCCTAGGCATGGTCAACTCGACCCGTGACGAGGACCCCTACGTCGACGACTCGCCGCTCTGGCTGGGTGCCGTCCTGGGAGAGGCCGCCCGCATGGGCCGCAACAAACTGACCCTGATCCTGCCACCTGCCATCGAGAGCTTCGGCTACTGGGTCGAGCAACTCATCGCTGAGAGCACCGGCAAAGAGGGGCGTGGGATGCTTCCGGTGGAGGGCGAAAGCCTCGCCACGCCCGCTGCCCGAGCGCGCGCGCAGCTTCCCTACGGCACCGACCGGCTCTTCGTTCATTTCCACGTGGGGGACGCGGCCGATGCCGACCTCGATGCTCAGGTCGAGGCTCTGGCCGACGCCGGTGAGCCAGTCGTGCGTCTCTGGTTGAAAGATGCCTATGACCTGGGCGCCGAGATGTGGCGCTGGGAGTTTGCCACGGCCGTGGCCGGCATCGCCCTCGGCGTCAACCCCTTCGATGAGCCAAACGTCGCCGAGAGCAAGCGCAATACAGGCCGCCTGCTTGAGGTCTTCAAGCGCGATGGGACCCTGCCCGGCGGGCCGCCCAGCTTCGAGGCCGACGGCGTTGCTGGCTTCGGCCCCGCCGGCGCCCTGAGCCTGGTTGAGGTGCTGCGGCGCTTCTTCG
>DOUV01000833.1:0-3637 GCA_003520455.1 Chloroflexota bacterium
CCCGCCGATCCAGGTCCCGAGAATCGCGGGCGTGCCGGCGAGCCCCGCCAGCGCGACAAACTGCCAAAGCGCCGGCCGTTCCCGGGCGACGGGCGCAGCGATCCCGACCCCCTCGGTGATGTTGTGCAGCGTGAACCCCACCAGCAGGAAATTGCCCAGCACGACCTCGCCGGCGGCCAGGGCCGCGCCGATAGCCAGCCCCTCGCCCAGGTTGTGCAACCCAATCCCGAGCGCGATCAAGGTAGCCACCGCCAGCCGCGAGCGCTGCGCCCGCCGCCCGCCGATTGCCAGCAGGACGAGTAGAGTGAGCAGCGTCACCAACCAGACCAGGGGCGCCCCCGAGAAGACCGCCGGCAGCGCCCCAGCCACATCGAGCGCCTCGAGCAGGGTATCAACGAACAAGAAGACGAGCAGGCCGACGGTCAGGCTGAGGATCACGTTTATGCCGGTCCGCCCCACCTGGCGCAAGAAGGGGTACCAGGCCAGTCCCAGCGCCACCGGCGCGACCCCAACGTAGAAACCAAGCAGTGCGTAGCGCAGGAGCAGCGCCCAGTCGAAGCCCGGCGTCTCGACTGCGACCGGCACCTCGCCCTCGAACGTCACTCCGGTGGAGGTAAGGAGAGTAACGGCATGAGCCTCTCCGTGGACCCAGGGATAGGGAATGCGGATCGTGGCACGCCCCAGCCGGGGGACCGTCCGGTCGGGCTCGATGCTGAACTGCCAGTAGGCATCGTCAACTGCGACTTGGGCCACCGTCACCGGGTCGGGGCCGCCGTTAACCACCTCCAGCGTGATGAGACCGGGCTGCGGCAGCGTGATCCGCTCGATGGTCAACTCCTCGATCGGGGGCAGGGCCCTCGTCCCCAGGCCGGTCCCCGTCACGAAAATGAGCGCCACCACCACCCCGAGGCCAAGCAGCGGGAGCAGCGCCAGGAGGAGCCGGCTGGCACTCCACTCCGGAATCATCGAGGTCTGATCGGCTGAGATCTCGGTCATTGTTCTCCCTCCACGACTTCAAAGAAGCTCATCCAGCCTAACTCCGCAAACTCCGATTGGTGGGCGTGAAACATGTACTTGCCCGGGTACGGGAATTGCATCTCCAGGATGGCGCGCTCACCCTGACAGAGCATGACCGTGTCGGTGTAGTCATCCGGCTCGAGCCGCGTCCCGGTCCGGTAGAGGTGGAAGAAGTTGGCGTGGATGTGGAAGGAGTTGATCGGGTCAAACTCCGTCATGTTGGCCAGGTAGACTCGCACCAATTCACCAACGCGCACTTGAATCGGCTCGTTGGCGTAGGCGAACGCAATTGAGTTGACGGCGTAGACCTCATTCTCACCGTCGAAATTCGTGTCGAAGGCATTCATCGTCATGACGAGCTCGCGCGCGGGCGGCCGTCTCTCCTTCGGGTCCACGATCCACGCACCGTAGAGCCCCTTGTGGATGTGGCGTTTGAGCGGAATAGCGTGGCAGTGGTAGGGGTGAAAGCCGAAGGGGACGGCGTCGAATTCGTAGACGATCGTCTGGTCAGGTGCGACCTCACCTGGGCCGATGCCGGGCACCCCATCCATCTCGGCCGTGTGGATGCCATGGAAGTGGATCGTGTGGGGATGGCTGCCCGCGTTGGTGAACGTGATCCGCACCCGGTCACCCTCCGTGGCGCGCAGCGTGGGGCCGGGCACGCGACCGTTGTAGGTCCAGGCCGGGAAGTAGATCCCCGGCGCAATTTCGATCTCCTTATCGGCCGCGAACATCGTGAACTCGCGGAGCGTCCGGCCATCGGGGAGGGTCGAAACGCGGCCTGGATCAAACTCGGTTAGAAGCTGCCCAGGGGTGAAGCCGTTGCGGGCGTGATCCACCTGGCCGACCGTGTGATTGCCACCCGCGCCAGAGTGGCCCGCGTGGGTATTGTGAGAATCATCCGGGCCCTCAGCCAGAGCGGGGGCGTGCTGCCCCAGCACCGCCGCCAGGCCCGAGGCGGCACTGCCCAGGGCCCCCGCCTTGAGCAGGGTACGACGGGAGAGAACGAAACGACTGAACATCAGCGCGATCCTCCTCGGGGTGAGAACAACCACTACCTGTTGGGATGAAGCAGAGTCTCTGCGAGTAGTATCCAGGTGGGGCAACCTGCCTTGACAGCTCTGGCTGTTGCCCCGTCACGAAGCAGCCGGGAATAGAAACGGATCCAATCCCAGCCAGGCAGCGCGAGACTCCCCCGGTGTGCAGGCGTGAACCCGCGTTGAACGCCGTCGTGCTATTCTGGGTGCTAACGGCCACATATGCTGCCATTAGACACAATCATAATTTAGTTTATGCTAAATATACAGTTTAGACTGCCTGTCTGTCAAGGGGGACTCGGGACAGCAGCCGTCGAAGTAGAATGCTTCGCAATGGCCGCCACCGGGAGTATAATCGGCGGGAACAGCGCTTCGCAGAGGAGGTGGCCGGTGAGCGAGGTCCCAACTGACGTTACTAAACTTGTGGGGAACACACCACTGGTGCGTCTCAGCCGGCTCGAAGGGAGCCTGCCGCAGCCGGTCACCTTGCTCGCCAAGCTGGAGTGGCTCAATCCAGGCGGCAGCGACAAGGATCGTGTCGCCGTCGCGATGCTGGACGCCGCCGAGGCGGCCGGGGTGCTCACGCCGGACACGGTGATCATCGAACCGACGAGCGGAAACATCGGCCTGTCACTGGCGATGGCCTGCGCGGTGCGCAGCTATCATCTGGTGCTGACGATGCCGGATGTCGTGCCAAAGGAGCGGGTGCGGCTCCTGCGCGCGCTGGGTGCGGAGGTCATCCTGACTCCGGGCATGCGCGGCATGCGCGGCGCGGTGACCCGGGCCGACGCCCTGCGCAAGGCGACTCCCAACAGTTGGTCGCCGCGTCAATTCGAGAACCCTGCGACCGCGGCAGCTCACGAGATCACCGGGGAAGAAATCTGGCAGCAAACAAACGGGGCCGTCGACATTTTGGTGGCGGGGGTTGGCACCGGCGGCATCATCAGCGGGGCGGGACGCAGGCTCAAAGCGCACAAGCCTGGCCTGCGCTCGATCGCGGTGCAGCCGGCGGCCTCCCCGGTGCTGACCGGCGGTCCCGCCGGTTCTCACCGGATCTACGGCCTGGGGGCGCCATTCATCCCGGCAGTCTACGATGCTGACATTGTCGAGGAGGTCGTCAACATCTCCGATGATGAGGCCTATACGACATTGCACCGGGTGATGACTGTCGAGGGGCTCTTCGCGGGACCAGGCAGCGGGGCGGCCGTAGCCGCTGCGCTGCAGATTGCTCACCGCCGAGAGAACCGCGATGTGACCATCGTCGTAATCATGCCCGACAGCATCGAGCGCTACAGTGCGACCGACGCACTGAGCGAGCATTGAACGAAAACGCTGCCTCACCGCCCGCCTGCTCAACTTTCACCCGGTCGCTCCCTTCTCACGCTCGCCTGCTCCCGCACCTGCTAGCGCGCCGGTCAAGGCGTCGCCGAGACGATTGCCAGGCACCGTGTGCAGGCGCGTAGGGGCGCACGGCCGTGCGCCCCTCCAGCGCGCTTCAAACCGCTCCCGCGGTTCCTCCGAACCATGCTCCCACCCGCGCCGCGACGACGCGACCGATGGTCTAGAGAGCCGGTCAAGAAATC
>DOUV01000833.1:3787-4117 GCA_003520455.1 Chloroflexota bacterium
CTTGACCGATGTTCTAGGCATCGAGCAGCGCCCGACTGACGACCGGAATCGCATTCATGCGAGCGAAGTCCTGCGCTGCCTCGGCCTCGTCCAGCAAGGTCTGGCTATCGGCCCCATCGTCGGGGAAGGTCGCGACGCCAACGGTGATCGTCACGCCTTGTTGATCCGCAGCCAGCCGCACCAGCCGGTTCGCCAGGGTCTGGGCCCCGCTGCGATCGGTATTCGGGAGCAGCAAGAGCCATTCCCCCCCGGATCCTTGCCCAACTCTGTCAACAGTCCGAACCGTCGCCAGGATAAGCCGGGTCAGATTTCGATTCAGCTCGTGACCGG
>DOUV01000551.1 GCA_003520455.1 Chloroflexota bacterium
AGCGGTCCCCGGCGCCGGCCCAGCCCACGGCGGTAGACGAGCGCGAGCGCCAGCACCGCCAGGCCGATCATCAACACCAGGTAGTAGGTTGTGCTGTAGACGGTCGTGCGCAGGAAGAAGTCGGCAAGATTATTGTAGGGGAAACTTCCACCGATACGCCGATCGGTCAGGTAGGTGTAGGTCGCCCGGAAATTGGGATGGAGGACGAAGGGCAGGTAGAACGCAGTGAGGCTCACTCCGCCGATCAACACCGGCGAGGCCAGCGAACGGGCGAGGCATCTCACACTGGCACCGCGGCGCCAGATCACCCAGAGCAGATACGCGGCCGGCAGCGTCACCAGCGCCGCCTCGTAGTGCGAGAGCAGGCCTGTGGCAAGAAGCAGAGCAGCCAGGGTTAAGTAGTTCGGCAGCGCCACCGGTCGCCGCACCAACCGGTAGAGGATCAGGACCACCAGGACCGAGGTGAGGAAGACGACACTCTGGTACTGGACGATCCGGGCAAAGCCGATGAAATAGCCATCCAGCGCCAGGAACATGGCGGCGGTCCACCCGGCAACAGGACCAAACAGACGCCAGCCCAGCAGGAAGAGCCCAAAGAGCCCGGCCAGATTCGCCAGTGCGAAGGGCAGGCGGGCGAGGTTCTCAGTCAGGGAGCCGGTGAGCGAGTAGATTGCCGTGGGCAGCAGAATCTCGGTTGGCCCCTTTTTGTGGATCAGGAGCGCGTCGTCGTAGCCCTGAATCACAGCCGCGGCCCGCAGGACCGCGCGCGCCTCGTCCCCCTGAAACTCGGCATACCCGAGGTTAACGATCCGGTAGAAGCCGCCGGTGAGCAGCAGCGACAGCAGTCCGGCGAGGAGCCAGCGACGGTTGGCACGGGCGAGAATTGAGGGCCAGGCCGGATCATCGGCCCGGGCCGCTGGGGACCGGCGTGCCACCGCCAGCCCAAAGAGTGCCAGTACCAACACGTCAAAAGCGGCGAGGCCCTGCCAGCGTGCGAGGCCACCGGGAAGATAGCTCAGTGCCAGCATTGTGAGCACCATGGCACCGTAACCGGCACCGGCAGCGTAGAGGCACCGCTCCCCAAGCTCGGGCGGCGCGCTGCTGGGAGCGACGAGCGCCTCCACCAGCAACACGCCCGGCAGAGCCCAGGTCAGGACGAGGGCAGCGCCGGCCCGGAACGCCAGCGGAGCGCCGCTCAACAGGATGAGATTGGCAGCAATCGCTACAGCAGCAACAACAATGAGACCGACTATTCGGCTCACACCGGTGAACTCCGCTCGCGGCCGACAGCGGGGTCAGGCCGCGCCATTGAGAGGCAAAAGTGCGCGCCGCCTGTTCACATCCCGACTCGTGAAGGGCGGCGCCTGACTCAGCAGTACCTGCAACAAACGTGCGATGATAGCACGCCGACCCGTATACGCCAAGTTTTGCGCGGATTACTGCCCTGCAGTCCCTGGAGCGGCTTCCAGCGAGGAGGCAGCGACCCACACCGCGAGAGGGACGGCCGCGGCATCATCCGGAAGGCGTACTCCCGCCTGGTCGTAGGCCCGGAGGCGCTCGCCCGTCTCGGGGTTGTACAGTCCAACGCGGAGCGATGAACCAGCGATGGGCGGATCGGCCGGCAACGCGAGGGGGTGAACGTCGAGGAGCTGCTCGCCGAGGCGCCAACTCTCCAGCGGGCGTGTCCACTCCACCGGCACGCTGTCACTCTGGGCCACCAGTTCCCCGCTGCCATCAACCAGATGGACGAAGACTTTGGCGTTCAGCGCAGGCTGATCGGCCAGGGCTCGCCAGACGAGCACCAGATGCAGGGCGCGGCCTCGCACCAGCCAGATCCCCTGCAACTCGGCAACCTCGCCAAAGCGCGCGCCGACCGGCTTCTGATCGCGCTGTACGGTCCCGGCACTGGTGTAGAGCCGCAATCCTTGTCCGGCAATCTCCTCCTCACCCACGCTGAGCGCGCGTTGAGCCAGGACTGTGTTGGCCAGATGGCTGGGATCCCAGCCTGGATTGTAGTAATCCAGGTACCAGAGCACGGCGTGCTCCCGCAACAGATCGTCCACCTGCCGTTCGAGCTCGTCGATCGGTTGCGTGGCATACGCCGGGATCAGCGCACAGCCCAAATCGCGGTCGAAGTAGGCAGTGGCGTAATAGCAGTGCGCCACGTCGGGTGTGCCGAGGCCGAAGACATCGGATGGCCCCATCACGCCCACCAACTCTCGGCTCAGGTCGCGGTGGCCGCTGCCCAGCCAACTCTCCCGAGAGGTCGATAGGCTCGGATCATAGGGCCGCTGAACCGTCCGCCAGGTGGGCAGCGCCATCAATGCCACCAATGCGAGCCAGACAGCCCCGCCCAACCGGGGACGGCGATCGGCGAGACGCGCCAGGCCCAAGGTTGCAAACAGCAGCCAGGGTAGCACATATTTTGGGTGAAACAGAGGCTTGAACCATCCTAACACCACGTAGACGGCCAGTGGGGCAGCAACGCTGACCAGCAGGAACAGGCGCGCACGGCCACGGCCGGCGAGTGCTCCAACGAACCAGCCACCGACCAGCAGCGCACCACCGGCAAGGGCAAGCCACCAGACAGGAATATCGCGGTAGCCAAAAGTGCCGACCTCGACCAGGCGGACCAACGCATCCCAAGGGGGCAGAATCAATGACCACGTCTTGCCCTCGCCCAGGCTCGTCGTGTTGAAGAATCCTCGCCCCATCAGCGGCAGCCAGAGGGCAAACAGACCCCAGGCCAGGGCCTGCGAGAGGACCCAGCGCCGCCGCGCGCCCCCGCGAAGAGCCACCAGGCCCCAGAGTCCAAGCGCCCCAACGAAGAGGGTGTTGAAGTAATGCGTCAAGAGCGCAAGGAGACTGGTGCTCGCTGCCAGCCACACGGCGCGGCGCGGGGGCAGGCG
>DOUV01000675.1 GCA_003520455.1 Chloroflexota bacterium
ATGGATTTCCGCAAAGCTGTACTTAGGAAGGTTCTTGACCACTTGAGCTGACGCGTCGAGGCAGGCCCACTGAGATGTCCCAGCGGGCCTGCCTTGTCTAGCCGTTGGCCATTAGTTTCGCATAGTCAACAAAATACACAACCGTAAGCTCAACCAACAACCAAAATACCACCACCAAAACCACAATCGAGGAAAGCCAGCCAGGCCGCTTTCCTCTCACCGCCAGCCAACCACCAGGCGAGCATTCTCCACCCCTATTTCAACTGAATTCGGCACGTTACTCTACGACTCTACGGAGAGTCATTGACAACGAGCCACTTTTCCTGTAGGCTGTAGGTTATCTATACAGGTACACATCTACACGTGTAGAACTACATATAGCTAGACTTCTACCACTTCACCAGTCTCTGCCAGGTCGGAAAGTATCGACTAGTCCCGATTGCCTGGCTCTCGGATTTGTCGAATCAGAGTAACACGCCACGCACTACCGAGTGAGGAAGAGAGAGACAAGCATAAGAAGCACCAGGTGAGAGCTGGATACAAGAGCACCGGGTACAGCTGGCCGATCTGTTCCGTCCCTAATCCATCCACACACCCAGCTAGCTACAGTCGTACCCGACACTCTCCCAAGCGATTGTCTAAGGATCACACCTTGAAGTCAGACCCACCCAAAACAACTGTCGACTTACTGCTTACAGGCTTTCCAGGACGCACACCCCGCGGCTGGCTCGGCTGGAGCACTGTCACACTGATTTGCCAGGCCGGGCGTGCGCTACTGTTTGACACAGGGGGACCTGGCGACCGACCGGCTCTCCTGGCCAGCCTACAAACAAAAGGCCTCACGCCAGGCAACATCGATACTATAGTACTCAGCCACTTTCACTTCGATCACGCTGCAAATGTTGAGCTATTCCCAACTGCTGAGATTTTGGTACACGAGAGAACTGCCGTTTATGCCCAGGAACAGACAGGCAAAGATCTGGCCTTAGTAGAGTGGCTAACTACCACCATTCTAGCTCAGCCACGAGTACGTTTGCTTCATGGTGAGCCTGAGGTCTGGCCAGGAATCCAGATGATTCAGACGCCGGGTCACACAAGTGGCTGTGTTTCACTACGACTAGAACAGGAGCAGGAGGTGTGGGTATTCGCGGCAGATGCCGTCAAACACCGCGAAGAACTATCGGCAGGCGTCGCTCAAGCCGGGTTCGACCTGAAAGCCTCCCGCAACAGCATCGCCCGTATTCGAAGAATCGCCGACCGGGTTATACCTGGACACGACGTCCCTTTGAGAGTAACACCACACGGCATCGAACCTGAAGGCCAGGCACACCTCGAAATCACGACCACCCTTACTACAAGCATTGCAAAGATGGCAACGCTCGATCTGTAATTGAGGGTCCTTACATGCAGACGCTGATGCGAAACGCCTTTGTCTACACCGGCGACGAGAAGTGGCGCTCATTTGCAGATGGTACCCTGCTCGTCGAGGACGACCACATTGCATGGGTTGGCGAGTCCGCCGAATGGGCCGTCGTTGCGAGCACGAACCAATTCTCCCCCGATCTAGTATTGGACATGGACGGCACCGTCATCATACCCGGACTGATCAACGCACACGCTCATGGTGGACTATCAATTCATCGTGGAGTCTGCGATGACGGGGATCTATTTAGTTGGGCACGGCGTCTCGCACCGCATACATCACACCTGGTTGAAGCAGACCTGATCTTCGGTTGTTATCTGGCAATCATGGAGCAGGTAACTTCCGGAACAACCTGTACCTGTGACTGCACTCGCTACGGCACCAGCATCTTTGCGCAGGTGAGCTCGGTGATCGGCTCGCGAAGCCTTTCCGGCACACTTGTCAACTCGCCAGAGTTACGGCCTGAGGGTCGTCCAAACTGGCCATCAGCACTTGAAGAGACCGAAGCGGCCTTGACAGAGTTCTCCGGCACACCACGAGTGCGCTTCTTCTTAGGCACCCACTCGCCGTACAACTGCACAGCAGAGTTACTTATCGAGGTAAAGCAGCAGGCCGAACGTCTGGGTTTGCCATTCAACATACATGTTGCCGAGACGCATACTGAGGTGGTGCAGGTACAGATCGCGCGGGGACACCGGCCGGTTGAGTGGCTGGACTATCTCGGACTTCTGGACGCGAACTGCTTGATCGATCACGCCGTCTGGTTAGCTCCAAATGAAATCGAGATTCTGGCACAGCGGGGTGTTGCTGTTGCCCACTGCCCCGTCAGCAACGCAAAACTCGCCAGCGGCATAGCCCCGGTACCCGAGCTCCGCCGGGCTGGCGTACCGGTCGGCCTCGGTACCGACAGCGTGCTCAGCCAGAATAGTCAGGACATGTTCCAGGAAATGAAGCTGGCTGTACTCCTACAGCGAGCCAGCCGGCTCAATGGCAGTGTTCTAAGCGCACGAGATGCCATTCGTATGGCGACCCTGGAGTCGGCACGAGCTCTACAATGGGCCGACGAGATTGGTAGTATCAGTGTCGGAAAACAGGCAGATCTGGTCGTGATCAACCTCTCGCACCCACAAGGGCTCACCGCCGAACGAGTCGAGTCGGACCTGGTATACGCCTGCGGCCCGCACAAAGTTCGGACCGTGCTGGTAGCAGGAGAGGTAATCTACGACCGCGGTCGCTTTACCCGGTTTGATGCGGAGGCGCTCAAGGAGCAAATCCGGCACCGTTATCACCACGTCCAGACAGAAAGCTAGCTAAGGAAATAGGGATAGGAATCGCGATGGCGCCCATAGGTATGATCACCAGTCGGGTAAGCGATCATCTCGTAGTAGACTTACACCCCGAGCACGTACCAACACCCTTCGGCACTGCCGAAGTTCTCCTCGGTCGTATGGGTGGCCAAGAGGCTGCCTGCATCAATCGCTATGGTCCCGACCTGAAGATACCGAGCCACAAGGTAAATTACCGTGCCAACATATGGGCACTACGCCTCTTAGGCGTAGAGCGCGTCATCTCTCAGAACGCGATTGGCTCCGTGAACCCGGCACTACGGCCCGGCGATATCGTCATTCCTCACGATCTCCTCGACCGGACGAAGACCCGCCCGCTGAGCCTATTCGACAACGAGGACTGCTGGGTCCGGGTAGACGTGACCGAACCATTTTGCCCACAGGTACGGCAGATCTTGATCCAGGCAGCAGCCAGGCACAGCGAGCGAGTTATCCCACGCGGCGTCTTTGTCTGCACTGAAGGCCCACGCTTTGAGACGCCCGCTGAGATTCGCGCCTACCAGCAGGAGGGCGGCGACATCGTGGGCACGCCGATCGTCCCAGAGGCCATCTTCGCCCGCGAGGCCGAACTCTGCTACGCGTCGATTGCTCCAATCATCAACTTTGGAGCGGGCCTCGCCCCTGCCGTGGAACATACCGGGATGGTCGCCTATTACTACACTGGCGGGCTCCATGAACTAGTCGAGGATATGATCCGAGACGCCGTCGCGCTGATGCCCGAGGAACGAACCTGCCATTGTGGAATTGCCTTGCAAACAGCGTTGCATGGTACCCGACCCACCTGGCTCACCGCTCATTCGGACAGGAGAGGCCATGCGCTCGGTGATTGATCGCTCGTCCTATGTCCCAATCTACGTCCAGATCCAACACCACCTACGCGAGAAGGTTGCCGCACACGCCGACCCCAACACACCGTTCCACAGCGACAATGAGCTAGCAGAGATGTTCGGGGTTAATCGTCTGACGGTTCGGCGCGCTATACAGGACCTTGTCGACGAAGGCTTACTCTACCGCGTCAGAGGAGCCGGCACCTTCGTGCGATCGCCCAAAGTTGCCGGAGAGCCACTGTACCAAAGGGGTTTCGTCTCTCAGTGGAGTATGCAGGGTAAAGTCGTCGAAGCCCGGATCCTTACGCTAGAGGAGCGCCCGGCACCACTCAGAGCTACAAAGGCACTCGACCTCCCTGAAAAGACCGTACTACTCTTCGTGAAGCGATTGCGCACTGCAGATGGATTGAGCGTCGTGCTCGACGACATTTACCTACCTGCGCAGATGATAGCAGCCGTGACCTCCAAAGACTTTGAAGCACAAACCATCGCGCAGCTCCTGTTTGACAAGCTTAGACGGCGGCCAAAGACAGCCGCCATCGAGATCGAGGCGGTCAAGGTACGGCGGCTGGAGGCACACGCCTTGGGCATCCGAGTCGGCGATCCCGTCCTCCTGCGCAGAATCACCATGCTCTCGGAGACCGAGGAACCGCTCAGTTACGGTGAGTCGTACCACCGTTCAGATCTGTTCAAGTACAGCCTCCGTGTGCCGGTCAAGATTGAAGGACTCTGACATGAGCCTGCTGGTGCGCGGCGCCCAAGTCTTACTTCGCGATAGCCGGGAGTGGCACCTCGAGCGCTGCGACCTACGGATCGAGCGGGGGATCATCACGGCGCTCTTACCCCCTGGGTCGAGCAGCGATGCCGACACGAGCCCTGACGAGACAAGCGTCATCGACGCTTCGGGAGAATGGATTCTACCGGGGCTTATCAATGCGCACTACCACTCCCATGACAACCTCATACGTGGGACCGGCTCCAGCGCCCCACTTGAAATCTGGTCACTCGAGTCCACACCACTACGGCAGGAGTACGACCCACGCGAAGCCTACATCAGCACACTACTCGGCTGCGCTGAGTTACTCGCGAGTGGCTGTACCGCAGTGATCGACCATGTGAAGCTTTCCCCGCACCTCGATCCAGAGGCTCTCGCCTCGGTCGTAGCCGCATATCGTACCGCAGGGCTCCGTGTAGTTGTGGCCCCCGTTATCTCCGATCGCCCTTTCGCTGAGAGCCTACCACTGACCGCTACGGAGCGCGCAGCCTGCGGGGGTCTGGTCGGTTGGTCAACGATGCCGGCGATGGAACAGATTGCGCGCGTGGAAACGCTGATTCGCGTTACAGACGATGGAGTCGGCGGACGGGTACGGGTTGGGGTTGGACCCTCCGGGCCGCAGCGTTGTACGGATCGCCTGCTCGTTGAGGCAGCGGCTCTGGCAAGCCGCTATCAAACTCTTCTGCACATGCACGTTTTGGAAACACGCTTGCAAAGGGCTATGGCCACGCGTCTCTATAGCCAGCCCATGCTGACGCACTTAGCAGAGCTTGACGTCCTGACACCGCGCACGCAACTGGTCCACCTGGTCTGGCCAGAGCGGGACGAATTGGCTCAAGTTGTGAGCACCGGAGCTGTCGTGGTACACAACCCCATCTCGAATGCCTATCTGGGCAGTGGCGTGGCGCCGGTGCCGGAACTACTCGCAATGGGCATCCCTGTTGCCATTGGCACCGATAGCGCCTGTTGCAACAATAGCACCAGCCTCTTCGAAACCATGAAGTGGGCCGTACTCATCCACAACCTTACCTCACCTGATCCGGACCGGTGGCTTCCTACCGATGCTGCGCTGACGATGGCGACGGCGGGAGGTGCGCTGGCGTTGGGACAACCATATCAGGTTGGTGAGATTGCGCCGGGTCGATCGGCAGATCTGGTCTGCATCGACGCACAGAGCCCTGGCCTGGTCCCGCCCAACGCACCTGTGCGCCAGATCGTCACAGCCGGCACCCAAGCACAAGTGACGCGTGTATTCGTCGCCGGCGAACTCATCTACGATCACCACCCTTTGAAGTTCGACCTGAACGCTTTGCACCAGGAAGTCCGGGCACTGGCTGCCACGCGACTGGAACGCTGGAGAGGTCGGTCAGACCCAAAGGTACAGGCTGTAATACGAGCGGCGTACCAGCGCGAGATTGCAATGCGCTGATCGATCGCTCCTTTTTCAACGTGTGGGCGCGATGGAGTTTGCGAACGAGCGGCCCCGCACGCAAACCTCACGCCCGAGAAGGTTTCTACTGTTTCGGGCCGTTTGAACAAAGGAGAGAGAACGTATGACGAAGCCACACGCACTCGTCCTGCCGCTCGCGGTGGCGGTCCTCCTGATAGCCGTGGGCTGCGCGGGTAGTCCACCCGCCACGCCTACAGCTCCACCTGCGGCACCAGCTACGAGTCAGGCTGAGCCAACGAAGGCCCCGACGGCGGCCCAGACCCAGCCAACCGCAGCGCCTTCCAAGCCCACCGAAGCACCTGCGGCCAAGCAGCCAGCAGCACCGTCAAAGGATACGATCGTTATCGCCCAGGGTGCGGATGCCTTCAGCATGGACCCCACCCAGCACACCGTCCTCCCCACCGCTGCGATCTTGTTCCACATTTACGAGCCCCTCATCTTTCGTCAGCCCGACGGCAGTTTTGCCCCGGGCCTGGCAGAATCTTGGGCACAGGAAGAGCCCACACGTTGGCGATTCCATCTGCGCAAGGGCGTGAACTTTACGAATGGGGAGCCGATGAATGCCGAGGCAGTGGCCTTTAGCATCAATCGAGCGATCGATCCCGAGACGAAAAGTCCCTACCGCAGCCGCCTGAGCACGATCAAAGAAGCGAAGGTCGTCGACGAGTACACGGTCGACATAGTAACGACAGAGCCCGATCCCGTGCTTGAGCATCGCCTCATTCAGAATAGCTTCGCGTCACTGATCGTTCCGCCCAAGTACGTCAAGGAGCATGACGGCAAGATCCCCGATGACGCACCAATTGGAACCGGCCCATACAAGTTCAAGGAGTGGGTCAAGGACGATCATGTTACCCTGGTTGACAATGAGGACTACTGGGGAAACGATCTCTTCTGGAGCGGCAAGCCGAAACCCAAAACGCTCATCTGGAAGCCAATTCCGGAGACCAGTGCACGAATCGCAGCCCTCAAGAACAATGAGGCCGACATCATCGTGAACGTTCCGCCCGAGTTAGCAGACAGCATCAACAGTAACGAGGGCACGCAGGTGGTGGAGGTTCCCAGCGACTTCCTCTACTTTGTGGTCATGAACACCGAAACGGTCAAGGCATTCCAGGATCAACGCGTTCGCCAGGCAATGAACTATGCCGTCGATGTCGACGCGATTCTAAAGAACATCATGCTCGGGCACGGGAAGCGTATCGCCGTCACCATGACAACAAATGGCTTTGCCTATCCCGACGATCTCAAGCCCTATCCCTACGATCCAGAGAAGGCGAAGCAGCTCCTCACCGAGGCGGGCTACCCCGACGGATTCGGTCCAATCGTCTTTATGTCCCGCAACGGGCGCTATCTGAAGGACGCTGAAATCGTTCAGGCGGTTGCTGGCTATCTCGACGAGGTCGGCGTCAAGACTGAGATTAAGTTCGTCGAAGGGGGTGTCTGGGGGAACCTGGGTGATGCCCACCAACGCGGCGATATCAATTTCCCGGGCTGGAGCGGACTCGACCCAGACCTGGTATGGTACCCGATCCTGCACTGCGACCAATTCCAGAGTTACTTCTGCGACAAGAAACTGGATGCTCTCTTGGATACCGGCCGTTCGACCATCGACAAACAGAAACGTGCGGAGATTTACAAGGAAGCGGGCCATCTGATCTACGAGTTGGCACCGCACATCCCGCTGTTCCAGCCACCACTGCTGTACGGTATCAACAAGGACCTGGTCTGGAAGCCGTCCGGAGACGACTTGATCAATCTCCGCGGCGCCTACTTCCAGAAGTAGAGCGAGCCAGGCCGGCGAGGGAGGATTTCCCTCTCCTCGCCGGCCTGGTTGGAGTGACGTTATGCTCAAGATCCTCATCCGGCGCCTGGCTCATTCTGTCCTGGTCCTCTGGGGCATCTCGACGATTGTCTTCGTACTTATACACCTGAGCGGCGACCCGACGAATTTGATGTTGCCACCCGATGCGACCTACGAGCAGCGCGCCGAATTTCGCCACCGCATGGGCTTTGACCGGCCTCTCGCGGTGCAGTACATTGACTTCCTCGGTCACGCAGTGCGCCTGGATTTTGGTGAATCGATTCGACATAATCAGCCAGCGATGCAACTCGTCCTCGAACGCGTGCCGGCCACCCTCCAACTGAGTGGGGTTGCCCTGCTTATTGCATTTGCCATAGCCGTGCCTCTCGGCGTGCTGGCGGCGATCAAGCGAGCCTCATGGTTCGACACTGCCAGTCTACTCGTTGCGCTCACCGGGCAAAGCTTTCCAGTCTTCTGGCTGGGGATCATGCTCATCCTTATCTTCTCCGAGAATCTACACTGGCTTCCCAGCTCCGGCCGGGGCGATTGGAAACACCTGGTACTTCCAAGTCTGACACTAAGCGCCTTGTCCACGGCAATGATCATGCGGATCCTACGGTCCAGCCTCTTGGAGGTCTTAGCTTCCGATTATATCCGTACTGCAAAAGCCAAAGGGCTACCGGATCGTATCATCATTTACAAGCATGCCCTGCGAAATGCCGCTATCCCGGTCGTGACGATCGTGGGACTCAGTATTGGCATGATGCTCGGCGGAGCTGTCATCACCGAGACCGTCTTCGCCTGGCCTGGCATGGGACGTCTCGCCATCCAGGCCATCAGCAACCGTGATTTTCCAGTCGTTCAGTCGTTTGTAATCTTCACAGCCGTTGTGATCCTGGTCATCAACTTGATTGTCGATCTGTTGTACACCTGGATCGATCCGCGTATCCGGGTCACCTGATGCCGCTGTCCCCAACCTGATTGAGTTTATTTTCAAGAATCTGATGTGACGAGGCTCCTTGGTTGGGTTTCGCCCGGCATACAAGTTCCGCCCTGAGGTGCAGAGGTTCCCTATAGTGGCTACCCAGGCAGCCATCGTAAGCACTAAGAAAGTTCCACAACCGCGGAATGGTCTCTGGCCGTTCTGGCGCAAGTTCGTGCGGGTTCGGGCGGCCGCACTCGCCCTCTTGATCCTGGTCATAATCGTACTGAGTGGTGCGTTGGCGCCCCTGCTGGCCCCGTTTCCGCAAAATCAACAGAATATCATGGCACGCCTGAAGCCACCTCTGTATGAGGGAACAGAGGGCTTGCATCTACTTGGAACAGATGCGCTGGGCCGCGACATCCTCGGGCGCCTGCTGTGGGGATCGCGCGTCTCCTTACTCGTCGGGGCGGCATCGGTTTTAGTAGCGGGGACGTTGGGTGTCACCCTCGGGCTCGTTGCCGGCTATTTCGGCGGTTCTGTCGACGCCGCGATCATGCGTTGGACGGACATTCAGCTGGCGTTGCCATTCCTGATCATGGCACTTGCAGTCGTGGCCGTATTGGGCTCGGGCCTGTGGAATGTCATCATCGTCTTAGGCGTCACCGGATGGGTACAATACGCGCGGATCGTGCGCGGTGAGGTACTCAGCGTACGCGAGCGCGAGTTTGTACTTGGAGCCTATGCATCTGGAGTCCCGACACGGCGGATCCTGTTCTACCACATATTGCCCAATGTAACCGCGTCGATCATCGTCATCGCCTCGCTCCAGGTAGCGCGCATGATTCTCATGGAGGCCTCACTGAGTTTCTTAGGCCTGGGCGTACCTGTCGAGATTCCAACCTGGGGCCGGATGGTTGCCGATGGTCGTGATTACCTCTCGATTGCCCCCTGGGTCGCAACACTCCCAGGGTTGGCAATCTTTACCACGGTACTCTGCATTAATATCTGCGGCGACCGGCTACGTGACATGTTAGATCCGACACTCCGGCATCAGAAGGAAGGATGATGATAGCCACGGAACGAGCAACGTCCCGGGTAACGATCTCTGAGCCGGCGCGCAGTACTCCTGTTGTACGGGAGGTCGACGTTTTAGTGGTCGGCGGCGGGATGTCCGGCTGTAGCGCCGCCCGAGCGGCGGCCCAGGGCGGTGCCCGAACACTCCTGGTAGAACGCTACGGATTTCTTGGCGGTACAGCGACAGCGGCGATGGTGGGTTGTATCTGCGGTCTATATACTTGCGGACCGGAGTCCAGCCAGTTGCAGTTGATTTATGGAAACGCCCAGGAGTTGATGGACCGGCTTGAGGCCCTCCACGCCGGCTTCAAATACCGGCATCGCTACCAACTTGACCATGAAGTGCTCAAGCTCGTCCTTGACGAGTGGCTGCTACAGGCGGGGGTCGAACTGCTGCTTCACACCTTTGGAGTACACGCGATTGTGGAGGATGATTGTATTGCGGGCGTCGTCATCGAGAACAAAGGCGGCCGGGCTGCGATCCGGGCCTCGGTTGTTATAGATGCCTCCGGTGACGGCGATGTGGCGGCCCGCGCGGGCGCGCCGTGGGAGAAAGGTGATGCCGAGGGCCAACTCCAGGCACCGACGTACGTCTTTTATATGAGCGGAGTCGATATCGACCGGGCAATGTCCATCCCAGAGTCGAAACTCAAAGAGTGGATGAAAGCTGCGCGAGGCCGGGGTGAATACAACTTCCCACGCATCAGCGGCTCGTACTCACCTGCTCCCAAACCCGGCACTGTCCACGTCAACATGACGCGCACGCCGGGCGTCGACGGTATCGACCCCGATAGCCTGACGGCGGGGCATCTGGAAGGCCGGCGGCAGATCAGGGACTTCATCGCTTTCCTGCAGCGGCACGTCCCAGGATTTGAGAACGCCTATCTCGATGCAATTGCACCCCAACTGGGCGTACGCGAGACACGGCGAATCATGGGGGAGTACGTGCTAACACGTGAAGACGTGCTTGGCGCTCAGAAGTTTGCCGATGGGGTCTGCCGAAGTTCCTGGCCGGTTGAGGACCATACTATTGGACTCGACACCGTACGCCTGCATCTCCCGGGCGACGATTACTATCACGTGCCGTACCGAAGTCTGGTACCGCAGAAAATCGACGGTCTCTTGCTCGCGGGCCGCTGCATCTCTGCCACTCATGATGCCATGGCGTCGGTTCGAGTCATGGGACCAGGTCTGGCTCTCGGTCAAGCCGCTGGTACTGCCGCCGTGCTGGCTCTCGAGACGAATACTGCCCCCAGGAATGTGTCGATCCCTACGCTGCAAGAGCGGCTTCGATCGGCCGGGGCCCTCATTTAGGGCTTCGTGTTCTGGGATGAACTTCCATCCTCATGTCTCCCCACAATTGAAAGGTAAATCTGACTTGACTTCATTGAATCCGGCCAAGCCGTGGCCGCGACGGCCGTGGCAACCTTTGATGCGGCTGACCGACGTAGTCAATCTCGATGTCGAAGCGATGGTCTCAGACGCTGCGGCCCACGGTGTTGATTGCTTGATTGTGAGCGCCGGTGGCTTCACGGCCTGGTACCCAACACAACTCTCGTGCCAACGCCGCAATCCGTATATGACGGGCGACTTCCTCGGTGAAGTGGTTGCCGCAGCGAAGCGCCACGGCCTGCAAGTTTATGGACGCATGGATATTAGCAAGGGCTACGTGGAATGGTATCAGCAGCACCCGGATTGGTACGCCGTTGATGCCGACGGGACACCGATCCGCTACTGGGAATTACACGAGACCTGTTTTACCGGCCCCTACTTTCAAGAGTACAACCTGCAGATTATCGACGAACTACTAACCAACTACCCGCTCGACGGTCTGTTTTACAATTTCTACTTGTTACAGTCCTGCCATTGTGAGCGCTGCCAGGAGGTTGTACAGACCGCGATTGGGCAGCGCGTACCCACCGGTTCTCGGCTCGACCCTACCTATGAGCGCTGGCGCCATCAGGCCCTGGCAGACTATACAGCGCGGATCCGCAACCGCATACATCACCATCGGCCAGAGGCACGGCTCATGGTCTATCACCACCTCCAGAAGGGCTGGGATCCACGCCTGATGGCCGACGCCGTGGATATTTGGACCGCCCAGGCCAGCAGCCCGCTACTGCGGAATCCACTCGACCCCCAACCAGCGTGGCTCTACTGGATTGGCGAGGAGGTGCAGAAGGGCCAGGTACTAAAACCGGGAGTGCCGCCGATGCTCTGGCTCAGCTATTCTGAGATGTTTGCCAGTCGGCGCGTTTTGCAACCAGCCGATCGGTTGGTGACTCACATAGCACAGGGAGCAGCCTACGGGGCCAGCGTTTGTCCGAGCTTGAACGGAGTGCCGGGCCGGCAAGAAGATCCTCGACCGCTTCAGGCGGTAGCGGCCAAACAGCACGAATTGGAGCGCCTGGCACCATTTCTGGAGAAAACGACTGTACCCACTCGGGTCGCCCTTGTCTACTCACCAGACAGCTTCTGGTTTGGTCCCGACCAGGGCGAGCCAGGTGGGCGCAAGCATGGCCATCTGCCAGAGTTTCGCGGGCTGTATGCAGCGCTGATTGATAGTCGTTACCCGTTTGACGTACTAATCGGCGGTACACTCAACGCGCCGACTCTCCAGCGCTACGCCGTTGTGATTTTACCGGCCCTACACTGCCTGACGGATGCCGACGCTCTTGCCCTCGATCGCTGGGTTCGCGACGGCGGTTGCTTAATGGCGACGGCCGATACCGGTGTCGCCAACGCCGATGGGCATCCCAGGACACGCCCGGCGGCACCGGTGTTCGCACCGCTCCCGGGGGAAGCCCAATCGGCGACAGGCGGCTATCTGAGAATTGCTGATCCGGCATTGCGGGCAGCACTCGGTGGCAGCAGTCTCATCGCCCTGGAGAGTGCATTCTTGCCTCTCTCCATTCAAGGTGCCCACACCGACTTGTGTTTGCTGGGGCCGTTTCGTAATAATGCGCCGGAATTCACCTTTTGGGAGGGAGGGACCGTTGGCCCGCCCGGGTTAGTACACCAGCATTTCGGTCAGGGACATTCAATCCGGCTTCCATGGTATATCGGTGGCCTATACAATACCGCCGCAATTCCGGAATACCCCGTCCTGCTGGGCTGGCTCCTCGAGCAGGTAACCGGCCCTTCACCCATAATGACGAACGCGCCTCCATCGGTACAGGTTGTGCTTCGTGAGCAGCACCGGCCATCCGGAACCCGCTGGCTCGTTCACCTGATCAACAATACCGCGGCTGCAGAGCGCCCCTTGCTCTCCACGGTGGTGCTGCCCCCAGTGACAGTGCGAGTGCGCTGCCCGGCACGCCGCGTTTACCTGGCAGTAGCGGATCACGAGGCCAGGGCTACTCGCGACGGAGAGTGGATCAGCGTGCGAACCGGCTCGCTCTTTCAACACGAGTTGCTCGTGCTCGAGTGATCACCGAGGATCTATAATTTGACGTGAACGATGGGAGACGGCGAACTGTTCCTCCCGGAAGAAGGGTTTGGAGAAGACTTGGCTGATCTGCGTCAGGAACTGGGTATCCCAGAGAAGCGCCGCTTCGAGACCAAGATCGAGTTGGGCTTGAAGATTATCAGACGCGCCAACGCCAATGGTGTATCCTTCGATTGGCGCGCCTGCAACGCGGTTTAGCCACGAGCGTCCCAATGTGAGTATCCTCATCGGGGCGGATCGTCGAGTTGCAGAGTTGGAGCGCGTGTTCTGCGGCATCAGTCGGTGGGAGGTTAAAGCCTTTGGGGCCCACCGCCCAGCGCTTCACACGGTGGATCGTCGCTGAGGGCGGAAAGGCCTCGGCCTTTTGGCCGCCGCTGAAGTTGACGACGACTTCAACCTGGCGGCAGCGGTGGACGTGAACGCGGCTCCGGTGCCGAACACCGGCGGCTTGCAGTGCGGCGCTGTGGTCCAGAGCCTCCTCAGCGTCTTCCAGGAGCACACTCGTACCTCCATCCGCAGTGACCAATCCGTGGCGGCTAGCCACTTCCAAGATGTCTCGAACGGTGCCGTCGTCCGGCACTCGCACCAGCACGATCTGAGGGATTCCCTCGCCTTGTAGGAAGATTTCGATCTCGGACATTCTCTTTCTCCTCGCGCAATATGGCGCTTGATGGTTTCTGAAGGTCTGCAGCGTCACTGCCGCTCGCTCCTTCTACTCCATCAATCCACGCAGGGCGACAAAACCGGAAACAGGATGTGGCATTTCACCGGACAGTAGGGCTGCGCTCGCAGGCTGAAGCAGGCGTCGGAACGGGCAAGAGAAGGAAGCATCTACGCCAGGCGCGTCACACGGCGGGCAAGTGGCACAGTGGAGGCAACGGGACGCTGCGAATCAGCGGGTTAGCGGGGTGCAATTGCGGCCATGACCCACCCCGTCAGCCGTTCGATACAGCGCCGGCAGAGAGGCACGGTCGGCGAGCAGCGCAACGAAGAGAGGCAGCCCACGGTTCAGATGAGGCGATGGGGCGTACTGCGGATCTGCTATCAGCTCTAATTCGCCTCGTCCTCGGCAACGGGGCAGATGAAGTAGTGTGAACAGCGGGGACACTCGCGGTCGTTCGGTCGATGGGGGAATTCCGCTTGCAGAATTCCGACGATCGCATCGTCGTACCGTCCGAGGCGCGTGGCTATTGTTTTCGCTCCCAGCTCAACCCTCTCGACGTGATCGCTCGATAGATACACAAGTTCAACGCGTGTGCCTGCTTCCGGGTAGGCCCGTCGGCTTCCTTCCTGATACAGAGCGTAAACGTTCTTCTCGGTCTCACTCTTGCTGGGCCGCCCGGTTCGCCAACGGCGGACCACGGGTGGTGCGCTGCCATCTGGAGAGATCTCGACGTGGTCGGGCTTGAAGCCGACGTGACCGTGCGCCAGCGGAATCTTCCACTCGGGCTGAACGAATACACCAGACGACTGACCCGACCGAGTGACCACCCGCGCCACGATCGCCGTTGCTGCTTGCCAATAGATTGCCTCGTAGGCGTGACTCTTCAAACCTCTTTTCTCCCAGGCCTCTGCCAGCCGCTGTTGCCTGACGGCGACGTTGACCTCCCGCCCCTGCACTCGTTCGGCCTGCAGCCAGTGCAAAACGTCATACACACAGCGATGGAACTGGACGTAGGCTGAGTCCTCGCGCCTGCCACCCAGTCCAAGAATGAATTCGTAGTAGTACTTTCGCGGGCAGTTTATGTACACATCCAACTCGTCGGCGGGAAATAATGGGGGCTCAAGCGGTGGTGAAAGTGGGATAGCGGCCTCTGGACCCACTTCGCTCCCAGGCCACGTGATCGAGCCGAGTGGCGGATAGGGTAACTCGGCGGCGACCGGCGAGAGAAGGCTCGACGGCGCGCTGTTCTGGCTGCCGTAGCGATTCGCACGCGACAGGCAGAGGACGTCGCGCGCGCGCGACAACGCTACAAAGAAGAGGCACTCTTTCTCCTCGGCGTGCCAGTCTCTCGCCTCATGCGCAACCATTCCAGTAGGCGGCGGGCAGATCTGACCTCGCCAGGGTACAGGAAAGTACCGTTGCCCGAGACCGGGCAAGTAGACAGCGGTGAACTCAAGACCCTTGCTCGCGTGGATTGTAAGTAGTCGCACGGCATCCAGGCCCATCGCCCACTCCGGTACCTCGCGGAGCTGGCGCTCTTCGCCGAAGATTTCGAGCCGCCGCACGTACTCGAGGAACGCTCGCTTCGGGTCCTTGTCGTCTGCAAGAGCGCGTATGCGCTGCTCATGCGCGAACTGCAGGAACTGGAAGACCGCCAGCCGGCGCTGCTGACCGCCGACCGAACTGTCGTTCAGCAAAGGTCGCAGGTACTGGCTGCGGACGAACAGGTAGCGGACGAGCAGCCCCCAGGCAGTGCTCCCGTAGCAAAGACCATCCAGATGCCGGGCAAGCAGCACGAGCCCAGCCTTCCCCACTGCAGAGATCGTTTCCGCTTCCTGCGCGAGATGGAGCGCGCGTGGGAAGGGAACATCCTGCTCGCTTGCCAATTCAAGCAGAGCTTGTACATCCGAGAGGGGGATCTGGTACTCCGCAAAACGTGCCACCCGGACCAACGCGCATCGGTCACCTGCGGCGAGCGCCATGAGCGCGAGCAGATCGCGGATCTCGTGGCGCTCAAAGAGGTCGCCCAAGTAGAGAATCGGGATCTCTGTCTGCTCGAGGTAGGTGGCGATGCGCGCGAGGAGTGTATGCGAGCGACAGAGCACGGCCTGATCACAGTATGGGATTCCAGCCGCCCGCTGCCGCTCGATCTCGCGTGCCAGTCCAACCCCCTCGGCGGTCTGGTCCACTGCGACCTCCATGAGTACCCGCCCACTTCCGTCGCGTCGGGCAGGCTCCCAGGGGATGAAGTTTGTTCCTCGCGTTGCCCTCATCTGGGGTGCCAGAGTGCCGACAACCTTGAGGATCGACGGCTGTGAGCGATAGTTCCGCCCAAGTGAACGCACCGTCGCGCCTGGGAAATCGGCAGGAAAGAGCCGCATATTGTCCGGTGCTGCTCCCCGGAAGCGGTAGATGGCCTGCCGCGCGTCCCCGACGACCCAAAGCCCGGCGCCCTCGCCGGCGATCTCGCATAGGAGCAGCCCGCTCGCGCGGTTGACATCCTGGTATTCGTCCACCAGCACGTGCCGGAAGCTCTGCCTGATGTACTCGCGGATGTCACTGTGTGCCCGCAGCAGCATCACCGTGCGGAAAATAAGATCGCCGAAGTCGAGCAGGTACTCCCGCTCGATGCAGTCCTGGTAGATTGCGTAGACCCGTGCCACCTCAAGCGCCCGTTCCGCAGCCTCCCGCGCCTCATCAGCTTGCGCCGCCGCAAGCATCTGCTCAGCCAGAGCCACGTACGCAGCAGGGCCGACCAGCTCGTCCTTGGCACGCGAGATCGCGGCCAGGATGTAGCGCAGATTGGTGGTCGGCTCGTACAGGTTCCGGTAGTGATCGAGCGGGAGCGAGGGCAGCAGTCGTTCGAGCCGGAAGAGGGCGTCGACCGGATCGATGACTGTCAGCCGTGGCGGCAAGCCAAGCCGGCTTCCGAACTTCCGCAGCAGTTCAAGACCGAAAGCGTGGAACGTTCCCACCCAGATCCGCGGCGCCGCTTCCGGCACGACGCGCGCGACGCGCTCGCGCATCTCTTCAGCGGCCTTGTTCGAGAAGGTCAGGGCGAGGATTGCGGAAGGCAGCACCTTTTCCTCTTCGAGCAGAAAAATGATCCGTCCCACCAACGTGCGGGTCTTCCCAGTGCCCGGTCCTGCTTCGGCCAGGAACGGCCCGCGGTTGACGCGCGCGGCTTCTTCCTGGCTCGGGTCGAGGTGCAGCTCGAGTGAATCACGGTCCTCCACGTTACCATCGGAGGGTATGGAGGTCAGCAAGGCTCGCGCGAGTTGGTGAAATACAAGTCCGTCAGGCAGGCCGACGCGAGCTGCAATTGCCGTCGCGTCCAGGTGATCCTCGACATACCACTGTCGCACTGTCTCAGCCGGCAGGAAGAACTCCCGCGCGAATACGTTGGCCTCGCGCTCCTGCCGCTCCTCGGGATTGTAGCCTTCGACGTAATGGACGCCCGGCGGCACGCTCCCTTCGGTGATCTCGGGGTCGACATCAGAGGCGCTGCAGGCGGTGTGATCTCCATGCAGCCAAAAGTGGGCGTACTCATGCCCGATGTAGAAGGTGGCGAGCTCCGGGTCGACGTCTTGGTTGAACCAAATAACGTGGCTGGTAGGGTCAAGTATGGCCTCGCCGCCGTCCAACAGGGAATCTACGGCGGGAACGCCGTGAGGCTTGATCCCCGTAATCTGCACCGCCGCCGCGATGAGCGCCTTGGCTGACGAATCACCGTTGGCCCTCGCTCGCGCGGTAGCATGCCACGCTCGCGCCTGTCTCTTAATCTCATCCCAATGGCTCATGCTATTGATCTGCCTCTTACTGGGCTGCCACAATTATCAGAAAAAACTCAGGTTAAGCGCCTCTAAAGCAGAAACCCGGAGAGAACAGCCTTTATCTCAGGATTCCGCCCTCGCCGGGGAAAGATTCTACCTCGCCAACGTCAGTTCCAGAGGGTCAATGTTTATCATTATCACAGGAATTCTTCCGGGCAGACCGCCGATTTCACGCCCGTTGGTTCCTTATTCCGCCTTTTCTGTCGGATGATTGTCGCAGCCTGTACCCTGTTAGTGCAAACTGGAGCGCCGGCAGCGCCCACCAGAGTTCTCTGGCATGTGCGAGGGGTGGCGCAGCGTTCCGTCGACGGCCTCAGCGAACCACCCCAGCCAGCGTTCAATGAACTGCTCTTCGTCTCCTTGATCGAACGGAAGCGGCTCCCACGCCACCTGACGAGCCGATATGGCCGGTGAAAAGGCCCGGGCAGCCGCCTCCTCTGTGGGAGGAAGGGCAAACGGATCGAGGCTGAACCTTTCACGAACAAGAGGTTGCACCATGAAGGCCATTTCAAACCAGCGATAGACGCCCTCGTCGTGGGCGTCGCAGAACCACAGCGAGTGGCTGCGCCCTTCGTAGTCGTACTGGTCGCGGGGCTTACGTGCAGCGATGGCGGTGTAGGCAATCACGTCGAATGCAGGTGGGCGACCAATGACCGCCAAGCAGTTAGATGGCGCTGACCTCATTGGATCGACAACCAAAACTCCGTCGCCGAGTCGCACGACCGATTCGGGGGCTGTGTGACAGCGGCCGAAGGGGCGGCCTCGAGTACACGCGCTATGAGCCTTTCTAGAATCCCCTCAAGAGACTGCTTGGCTGCGGCGAAGAGCTCCGTCCGCCGTTCCTCAGCCGATTTCTGAGCCGCCGCCATCGCTCCTTCTTGCGTCTGTCTGTCGACGATTACCTGGTTGGCGGCTTGAAGCTTCGCGGCCGCTGGCGAAGGAGCCTGCTGGCTCGCGCGTAGACGCGTCAGAATGTTAGCTGGCGTGGGGCGCGCCTGTGGCGCCTTATAGAGGCACTCGGTCACTAGACTCGCAATTGAAGGTGAGCAACCTGCTAAACGTGGTGGTGCTTGGTTCAGGTGCTGCTCCCGATAGTCCCAGGGGCTGGGGCCGGGGAACGGCCGGTGGCCCTGGAGCAGCTCAAAGGCCATGACGCCGAACGCATACACGTCGGTTGCCGGGGTGGCCCGCTCAGCCCGCCACTGCTCAGGTGCAGCGTACGGGGCCGTGAGGGCATACTTCTGCGTATCGGGTGCGGTAGTGGCTTCCGCGTAACGCGCGATCCCGAAATCTGCCAAGCACCAGCGGCTCTCGTACAGTAGAACGTTCTCAGGTTTGAGGTCGCGGTGTACGACCCCCTGTTGAAGGCTAGCGAGGGCTTCAGCCACGTCGAGGAGGACGCGCACAGCCTCGTCGGTGGCAAGCTTCCCTCCAGCCTCGTTGAGGTGCTGACGAAGAGACTTCTCGGCGCGCGGCATCACCAGAACATAGTAGTCCTGCCATTCCCCGGAATCGATGATCGGGATGATGTTAGGAAGGCCGGAGACAGGCTCAAACAGTAGCTCGCGGGAAGCACCAGGTGCCTTAGGTACCAGCTTTACGACTGCCTGCGAGCCGTCCTCGGCCTCGGCCTCGTAGATACGGCCAAAGCCACCCTTTGTGATCTCTGTGCCGAGCCACCACTTTCGCCGCAGCTCGATTGTCTCGGAAGCCATCTCTCGCCTCCAAACTGCGTGGGTCGACCTCGAGCCGACCTTCACTGAGTGCACGCTATGCCAACCCGCTGAAGGATCGGAAACATTAGTCGTGCTTCCCACCGGTGGGCGACTGACGCAAGTCACACGGTCGCGTAGAACAACAGCCCGAGTTTTCTTTCTGATGATTGTGGAAGCCCTTACTCCTCGCGGGATTGCAGTGCCAGCCAGTGCTGGCGGCGCTCTTCGCTCAATGCCGTGTCATTGCGGACCGCATCGAAGAAGTCCTCCTGTGTCGACAGGGTAGGGACCTGGTTGGCCCAATAGCGTGCCTGTAGTGCAAATCGCGGCCTTCCCTGTAAGTAGCGGGCGACGGCGGTGATCGTGCGATCAAGGGCTTGGGCAAGCGCCTTGATCGCCGCGAGCGGGATGGACGGGTAGCGGATCAACCGCCGGTCGAGTTTCCCCACCAGGGGGACGCTCATCTCTGCGCGCTCAGCAAGGTCTTCGATTGACGCGCCCCTCGCTTGGGCCTCGGCAACCAACCCGGAGATCGGCCGGTCCCCGTCGTCCGGGTCTTCGACCTGTCTCTGGTGCAGAAGGTTTTGGACAACGCTCATCCCCCGCAGGACCAGCGTATCTTCATCAACCGTTTGGGAATCAGGAGCAGGCGGAAGCTGCTGCATGAGGGTCCAGCTCACGGTGAACTCAGTGAGTTCCCGCGCGTACTGTGGGTACCGCCGGACCCACTCCGCGAGGGCAGCATGGCTCCGGTCTGAGGTAGACGCAACGTAGGCGTCCAGCACGTCCTGCAAAGTTGGCTTCTCAGGAGGCTGCTTCATATCGGCTCTCCTCGCCATCTTTCTAGGATCTTTTCAGCTTCAGCCAGCCAGTTTCGAATAGTACGGGGCGTCCTGTTGAAATGGCGGCTGATTGTGGGTACGTCCGGGTCACTGTCTTCGATTGGCCAGCCCTCGTAGTAGCGCAAAATGAAGGCGGTTCGGAGCGGCTCCTGGAGAGTCTTGAGCGCGTCCTGAAGCAGAAGTCGCTGTTCCATCGAGACGGGCGGATCAGGAAGGTCATCGGTCGACACCGCGAGGCGATTCGTACGGTCGTCTAGGTCGTGATCCTCTCCAGCCAGATCCAACAGTGAGACGAGATTCTTGTCGGCCTCAATCTCCTTCACTTTTCGATTGTATGCGGAGATCGTCCGCCTGTCGAGGGCAACCCAAAAGCGGACTTGCAGAAAGTCGCCTTCGTCGCTCTCCAGGTTCAAGATGGCCCTGAACAGGTCTTCGATCACGTCTTGGTAGGCTTCGTCTACCATCGCCGGCGGAAGCGCCTGCAGCTTCCCGTTGACCCGCTTCGCACACCGCTTAACCAAGATCCCTGACAGTGCGCTGACAGCCTTGCGGTTCTCTTGCTCACGGTAGTGACGAATGAGGTAGACAAGGGTCTTTTCCTGCAAATAACTCGAAGTCATATGGTCGCGCTTTTGGGCACGCTCGATCAAGTGTGGAAGAGACATACCGAGAGCAGATTCGATCTGCTCGTCGACTTCGCGGCTCCGTTTGTATACCTCGCCGGCGCTATTGCGGTGGGTCAGGGGTTGAGGCGGCACGCCGTTTCACCTCCGTCGTTGCCTTGATTTGCACGGCACGGTGCCCATCCTGCGCCTCCTCTCGATGAGTTCCCTACCCCGTCAATCGTCACGATCTCGCTGAACCGGAAGCCGGAATTACTACCAAAACGATATCACGTCAACGATGTCTGATCGCGGAGCGCCGAGAGGACTCTGCTCGGCTCAAGTCGTTGTTGTCTCAAACCTACCCTCGTGCGACATGGCAGAGATAACACGACGCGTAACGGACGCGGTGCCGGTGCTCGCCGCAGACGGAACACAGTTTGGGTAGTGTCACCCGGTATTCGCATAATCGACCCGGTCGTGTTTGGCATGTTCGCGGACTATGACCAGATGGAACACGGTTAAGCAACTGACTTCATTTGGGAAGGCCCCGATCTGATCGGCCTTGGTGCGGAACTCGCGGAAAAAGCGTTCAAGCAAGTTGGTCGAACGCACGAGTGGCTGGAGGGCCGGATCGAGGTGGTAACAGGTGAAGCAGCGTTGGATGCTCCAGGTGAAACTCTGAACGGCTTGTGGTTCCAGGGGCTGCCACGTGGCCACGAAGGCAGCCAAGCGGTGTTCGGCTTCGACGCGGGTGGGGGCCTCGAAGAGCGCCTGGGCCTCGGCGTGCATGGCCTGGTGGCGCTGCTGACGGGCTCGATCACGCGTCAGCGGCTGGCCGGTCTGCGG
>DOUV01000559.1 GCA_003520455.1 Chloroflexota bacterium
GCGCTACGGAGCAGAGGGCTGGTCCTGGCGGCTGCCTACACCACAGCCTACGCCGCCGCGTACCGCCGCCCGGCCGACAGCGCCTTTCGCTGGCTGATCGAGGGCGCCGGCATTGCGACGTGGCTGACCGCGGTGGCGGCAACCTGATAGGTCAAATCCCCTCTGGGGCTGGGCTGATGAGCGCGGTGACTCGCGAAGTCGCCTCACGCGGTGTGAGGCGCACCGCGCTTAAACCTTTCGCCCGATGATATGCCACACCTCCATGTCACCCTTGCCCTTGACGGGGATCGTGCCACGCGATTCACAGAGAAAACTGTCCTTGATGAGCTCATAGGTCGCGCGGGTAATCTGGATCTGGCCGCTCTGGCTGTGGGACTCCATCCGGCTGGCGGTGTTGACCGTGTCGCCCCACAGATCGTAGATGAACTTCTTGCGGCCGATCACCCCCGCCACCACCGGCCCTGAATTGATCCCGATCCGAAACGCCACCTGCCGCCCGCCGGCAAAAGTCTGCTGGCGGGCGTAGTCTTGCATTTCCAGGGCGACCTGCGCCAGGCTCTGGGCGTGGTCGGGGCGCGGACGGGGGACGCCGGCTGCCACCATGTAGCAGTCGCCGATGGTCTTGATCTTCTCGAGCCCGTACTTGTCAACCAGGCCGTCGAAGTGCGAGAAAATCGCGTCCAGCAGCCCAACCAGCTCGATGGGCGTCATCTGGGTCGCCAGCGGTGTAAAATTCACCGCATCAGCGAAAAGGATGCTGGCGCCCTCGTAATGGTCGGCGATCACCCGGTTCTCGCTCTTCAGAATGGCTGCAATCTCCGCCGGCAAGATGTTGAGCAGGAGCGCCTCGGACTTTTCTTGGAACAGGTTTCGTTGACGAACGAAATAGTAGAGGGCGCCAAAGACGAAAGCCGCCACCGAGAGCGCACTGAGCCCAAACAGCAATGAGGTGATCACGGGGGAAATGGTGTTCGTCGTGTGGAAGTACCATTGCAGCAACAGGCCGGCAACAACCACCGCCGTATACGCGCCGAACCAGTACACGGCCTGGCGACAGGGCCCGTAAAAGAGGAGAACCCCCACGGGGGCCAACATTCCCCACAAAACACCACCCATCGTGACGAACCCGCCGAGCATCACGGTCACAAAAGCCGGGATCAGCAGCACGAGCGCCAGTTGGCTCGTGATGAACCAGTGGTAATTTCGCCCGCGCGTCAGGATAAAGACGATGAGCAGGCCCAACAACACGGCCATGTAAACGCCGCCGACTGTTGCAATCAGCCGCTGGCCAAGCACAAGGAAGAGAGCACTCCACAGGATCAGACAGAAGAGGCTACCAAACGCGACGGCGACCGCGAGCGTCTTCTTCAACCGTACTTCGTCGCTGTCGCTTTGATCGGCGCCGCTGCACGCGACCAGAAAAGGGACCTGTTGCAGAACATTCAGACCCATACCCACTGTAGACATGGCTTCCTCTGCGTGCCTCACCGTTGCGCTTTCCGCACTCGCCCTGCCGTCTCGGATCAAGCCGGCGAATGTCCGCCACGCGAACGCTCCAACCCGGTTACCTTCGCTTTGATACCCTGGGTCATCGTCCGCTGTTCCGACGACCACGCGTGCCGTGTCCGCCGCCGTCTGACGCCAGGGCGTGAGCCGCCTCGCCGGCGCCGGCAGTCACGAGTGGGTTTGAGCTTCGGTCGCGTTGTAAATCGTCGTCGAGGGGGCGGCACCCTGGCCCAGGCGGCACGAAATGCCTCTACAGTTGCTCCGGGTCCCAGGAGTGGAATGTGATGACCCGTATGGCAACACGGGAAGTGTGGAGGCAGTCACCCCTGTATGCAAAGAATGCGAATGATCCGCGCCTTACAACCTGGTCCGCGAACCGTACGTCAGTAGGCCGCCAACTCACGAATTGCGGCTGCAATTTTTGCAGGGTTGAGCATAAAGGAGGCTTCCAGGTCATCGTTGAACGCGACCGCCGGGACGTCAGGAGACGCCAGGCGCCGCACGGGACCGTCGAGGGACTCAAAGGCGTGCTCCGCGATGATCGCGCCGATCTCGCCGCCGATGCCTCCGGTCAGGTTATCCTCGTGGACGATGAGCGCCTTGCCCGTTTTCCTGACGGATTCGAGAATTGTGAACCGGTCCAGCGGGTAGAGCGTGCGCAGATCGATCACCTCAACGCTGATGCCTTCGGCGGCCACTTCCTCGGCGGCGGCCATGCTGTAGTGTACCATCAGGCCGTAACTGAAGAGGCTCAGGTCGGTTCCGCTCCGACAGACGTCCGCCTTGCCGATCGGGACCGTGTATGTGCCGTCCGGGACCTCGGCTCGGACGAGCGCGCGGCGGTAGAGTTGTTTGTGCTCGAAGAAGATCACGGGGTCGGGGTCGCGGATGGCGGCAATGAGCAGCCCCTTGGCATCGTAGGGCGTCGAGGGGATCACCACCTTGAGGCCAGGCGTGCTCGTGAACAAGGCCTCGGTACTCTGTGAATGGTAGAAACCGCCGTGAATCCCCGCCCCGAACGGGGCCCGGACCACGATTGGACAGTTCCAGTCGCCGTTGGAACGGTAGCGTAATCTGGCGGCCTCATTGAGGATCTGGTCGATTGCGGGATGAATGTAGTCGGCGAACTGGATTTCGGCGACGGGCCGCAGCCCGTGCAGGGACGCCCCGATCGCAATCCCAACAATCGAGGCCTCTGCGATCGGCGTGTCGATGACCCGCTTCTCGCCGTAGCGCTCCAGCAGCCCCTCCGTCGCCAGAAAGACGCCACCCTTGAGCGCGACGTCCTCCCCTAGCACGATGACCGACTCATCTGCGGCCATCTCGTCCCGCAACGCGCTGCGGATCGCTTCAAGAAAGGTCATCCGGGGCATGCGCCCTTGTCCTCCATTCTCTCACTCCTCAACGGCCGGACTCCTGCCACCGTACGATCGTCCCACCTGCAACAACCGCCGACGGCGGTCCCCCTGGAGCGCCAGGCAACAGAAATGTCCTTTACTCCCCTCGCGACCCCTGCTCCCCTTGCTACTGTTACCTATACAAGTGCTCGTAGAGCGACTCCAGCGGCGGGCTGGGGGTTCGCTCGGCAACCTCCGTCGCCTCGTCTACTTCCGCCTTGACCGCCTTGCGGGCGGCGGTCACCTCCTCCGGCGTGATGAGCCCGTGCGCCAGCAGGTAGCGCTCCAACCGTTTGATCGGATCACGCTGGCGCCATTCTTCGACCTCTTCGCGGGAACGGTACTTCTGCTCGTCGTCGGCGTTGGAGTGCGGGCGGAGCCGGTAGGTCTTGCACTCGAGGAGGGTCGGGCCGCCCCCAGAGCGAGCGCGGTTCATCGCCGCGCTCGCGGCTTCGTAGACTGCGAAGATATTGTTACCGTCTACGCTGACCCCCGGCATCCCGTAGCCGGCCGCTTTGAGGGCTACAGTCTCGACCGGCACCTCCCGTCGCTGGTGGACCGAGATGGCGTACTGGTTGTTTTCGCAGACGAAGACGACGGGCAGGTGGTGGATGCCGGCAAAGCTGATGGCTTCGTGCCAGACCCCCTCGGAGGTGGCCCCCTCCCCGAAGAAGGTGATCGCCGCGATATCGGTCTCACCACGGAGGGTGAAGGCCAGCGCCAGCCCCACCGCGTGGACCGGATGGGTCCCCACCGAACTGGAGCCGCTCACGATCCGCAGGCGACGGCTGCTGAAATGGCCGAACATCTGGCGGCCACCGCTCGCCGGGTCGCCAGGTTTACCCATCGCGTGCAGCATTATGTCGAGTGGCGTCTGTCCCAGCGCGAGGACGAGCGCCATGTCACGGTAGTACGGCACGACGTAGTCGCGGCCGGCGTTGATCGCCCAGGCGCAGCCGAACTGGGTCGCCTCGTGCCCCGCCGAGGTGATTACGAAGTGGATCTTCCCTTGTCGACTGAGCAGCCAGAGGCGGTCGTCGACCTCGCGCGCCCGGATCATCCCCACCAGCGCCTCGACCAGCCTCTCCCGCGAAAGGTCGAGTTTTTCGTGCGGGAGTCGCTCGCCCACGTGGGGTTCGATGACTTCTGCTTGTGTTACACCGTTGTGGTCACTCATCGCCCTTGCTCTCCGGAACCCTCCCAGAGGTTCGCCCTGTCGAGGCTCCGATTGTACCAGGGCACACACGATCAAACAAGCTCCTTTTCGCTCCCGTCACCGCGCCCCAGAAGCCGGGCGCGCGAGGTGTGATGCCCCTGCCATCATTGGGGCGGGTCCGCAGTGAGTCGTTTGGCCCCCGGTCGAGCGTTTCGGAGGGAGCTAGAGGCCTCGCATCTCTCCATCGACTCGCCCCGCGAGCACACAACGACTATCTTTTGCGCCTGTCTTTTTGTGATACACTTCTTCGTAGAGCTCAAGCGCCGTGCAACTCAGGCAGGGCTGCCCAAAAGTGGGCGTTCGAGGTGCGACGCCCCTTCGGCCGGATCCCGGGGCTGCGGAAGGTCCCTTGACATCCCGACCTACGCCCTGTTGAAGAACCCAGGGGCGTCGCACTTTGAGGATTGAGCAGCCCTGAACTCAGGAATGGGTCCATGAGCACACCTCAATCTCCAGTCCCCAACCACCAATCTCCGTGCCTCTTTGGCGTTGACTACTACCCCGAACAGTGGCCCGAGAGCCGCTGGCGCGAAGACGCGCGACTCATGCGCCAGGCGGGCCTTACAGTCGTGCGCCTCGCAGAGTTTGCCTGGGGGCTCTTCGAGCCGGAAGAGGGGCGCTTTGAGTGGGGCTGGCTCGACCGGGCGCTCGACGTCCTCGGCACGGCGGGCCTCCGAGTGGTCCTGGGCACACC
>DOUV01000249.1:0-1694 GCA_003520455.1 Chloroflexota bacterium
CGGCGCCCGAAGCCGTCGAACCGGCACGCGTCAGCGCGCCGGCCGAGCCCCCTTCATCCGAGCCCACGAGCTAGGAAGTGTCGATGGCCGCCCAACAACCCGCCCCACGAACTGAGAATGAGTACCTCGGCGAGGCCATGCCGCTTACCGAGCACCTCCGTGAGTTGCGTGATCGCCTCATCAAAGCCCTCATCGCGCTGGCGGTGACGACCGCCATCGGCGCATTCTTTGCCAGCCAATTTCTGGCCTTCCTGGTGGAGCCGCTCCCGGTCAAGCCCCAATCCATTACACCCACCGAGCCGATCGTCACCTATTTCAAAGTCGCGCTCATTTTGGGATTGGTCCTGGCCATGCCAGTCATCGTCTACCAGGTCATCGCCTATCTCTTGCCGGCGTTGACCCGTCGCGAGGCGCGCTATCTCTTCATTCTCGTGCCCGCGGCGACGATCCTCTTCGCACTCGGCATAGCCTTCGGTGCGACAATTGCGCTGCCGGCGGCACTGCGCTTCCTGGCCGGCTTTGGCACCAGCTTCTCGGAGTTCCAGCCCTCGCTGGACGAGTACGTCTCGTTCATCACGACGGTGCTGCTCTGGCTCGGACTGGGCTTCCAGACGCCGCTGATCATCTTCTTCCTGGCCAAACTGCGAATCGTGAGTTACCAGACCCTGGTAAAGAATGTCCGCTGGGCAGTCCTGGTTGTCACTATCCTGGCGGCCGTGATCACCCCGACACCGGACCCCTTTAATATGATGATTGTCGCCGTGCCCCTCATGCTCCTCTATCTCTTCGGCGTCTTGCTTGCGCGCTTTGCGTAGTTGAAGGTTCGGAGGTTGAAGGTTGGGCAGTGTCGGTGCAATGCCCGGCCCTGTTCTGGCACTGTCCAATCTTCAACCAGAGAGGGCACTCGTAGCAGGTCGCACGTCGCCATGCATCGTGGCCGCCGCGACCTGGATCAATGAAGGAAACAGCTGACCCGGCTTCCCTCTGTCACCTGTCACAATCTCGGATTTGACCGTTGGATCGGAGTATCAGGCATCGTAGCGAAAATCTCGCACGGCTGAGCTTGATCCGCGGATGGATAACACCAGATGCCAACCCAACCCGATCTTCGCCGCTATCTCAACATCCGCTCCTCGATGGGGGGCAGCCTCCGCCATGACGGCCACCGACTTGCCTTTCTCAACGACACGACCGGCGTTTTGCAGGTCTGGACGGTGGATGGGCCCGGTCTCTGGCCCGAGCAGCGCACGTTCTACCCCGACCGCATCACCTTCGTGAGCTACAGCCCGGCGAGCCACGCCCTCATCTTTGGCAAGGATGAGGGTGGCAACGAGCAGGACCAGTTCTACCTCATGGACGATGAGGGGCTCGACATCCGCCCGCTGACCGCCATGCCGAGCGCCAGGCACATGTGGGGGGCCTGGAGCCACGATGGACAGCGCATCGCTTTCACCGCCACGCGCGACAACCCGGCTGAGTTCTATCCGTACGTTATGGACCTCGCCAGGGGCGAGATTGAACTCGTGGCCGAACTCCCCGGCTACAACGTCGTCACGAAATGGATGCCCAACGATGATGCGCTCATCATCATCCGGTTCACCAGCAACGCCAATAGCGATCTCTTCTTCCTCGACCTGGCAACGGGCGAGGCGCGCCACCTTACACCGCACGAGGGCGACGTCCTCTACCAGGCC
>DOUV01000249.1:1729-1928 GCA_003520455.1 Chloroflexota bacterium
GGCCTGCTGATCCTGACCGACGAGGGGCGCGATTTCCTTAACCTGGCGGTCTACGATCTCGCCACCGGCGAGGTGCACTCCCTCGGCGAGTACAACTGGGATCAGGAGGAGTTGGCCCTGACGCCAGACGGCCGCTGGCTGGGGGTCCTATCCAACGAGGACGGCTACGGCGTGCTCGAGATCCGCGACCGCCTGCATG
>DOUV01000249.1:2054-3053 GCA_003520455.1 Chloroflexota bacterium
AGGCACTCAACGTTTGGGCGGTCGATGCCGAGCGTGGCACGGTGACACGCTGGACCGCCAGTAGTCTGGCAACTCTGCCGCCGGAGGCTTTGGTCGAGCCTGAACTGGTCCGCTATCCCAGCTTCGACGGCCTGACGATTCCGGCTTTCTACTTTAAGCCCAGAGCGGCCACCGGCGCCTTTCCGGTGGTGATCGACATCCACGGCGGTCCCGAGGCCCAGCGCCGGCCGCTCTTCAGTCCGGTGACGCAGTACCTCGTCAGCCAGGGCTATGCCGTTCTGGCACCCAATGTCCGCGGCTCCGCCGGCTACGGCAAGAGCTATATGCACCTCGACGACGTCTATCGGCGCATGGACAGTGTCGCCGATATCAAGGCCGCGTACGAGTGGCTCATCCGCGAGGGTGGCGCCGCCCCCGATAAGGTCGCCGTCTACGGCGGCAGTTACGGCGGCTTCATGGTCCTGAGCGCGCTCACGACCTATCCCGAGCTCTGGGCGGCGGGCGTGGACATCGTCGGCATCGCCAACTTCGTCACCTTCCTCGAAAACACCAGCGCCTACCGCCGCAAGGTCCGCGAGGCGGAGTACGGCAGCCTCGAGCGCGACCGCGACTTCTTGCAGAGCATCTCGCCGCTGACCCACGTGGACCGCATCACAGCCCCACTCGTGGTGATCCATGGTGCGAACGACCCGCGCGTGCCGGTGGGCGAGGCCGAGCAGGTCGTCGCCGCCCTGCAAGAGCGTCAGGTCCCGGTCGAATACCTCTGCTACCCCGACGAGGGTCACGGCTTCGCCAAACTCGAGAACCGGCTCGACGCCTACCCCAAGGTCGTCGCGTTCCTGGACCATTACGTGAAGCGGCCAGGGTAGAACAAACTGGCACATGTCTGCCCGGCAACGAGCCGCCCGCCTTCGACCTGCTCTGCTGGAACAGCGACGGGACGCGCATGCCGCGCGCGATGCACTCGTACTACCTCCGCAACATGTACCTGGAGAACAA
>DOUV01000977.1 GCA_003520455.1 Chloroflexota bacterium
GTGACACGTGCCCGTAGCAGGCGCCACAGGCCGGCGCGCGAGCCCGGTGCGGCGGCGGCATGGGGGAGGGAAAAGGATGGCCAGGGCTGAAAGCGAGGGCAGGTTGAACCCTACCCGGACACTGCTGCTGTACAACGCCGGGGTCATTACCATGGACACCGCCAACCGCCAGTACACGCGCGGCGCAGTGCTCATCCAGAATGATCGCATCGTGCGGGTGGGCGGCAGCGACGACCTGTTGGCCAGCGCGGAGCCTGGCACCGAGGCAGTTGATCTGGGCGGGCGCTGGCTGCTGCCCGGCCTGATCAATACGCACGTGCACACCTCGCAGCATCTGGGGCGCGGCCTGGGCGACGACGTCAGCTTGCTCACCTGGCTGCAAGAGCGCATCTGGCCCTATGAGAGTCAGCTGACGGAGGAGGACAGCTACGTCAGCAGCCTGCTGTGCGGCCTGGAACAGATTCGCAGCGGCGTGACCTGTTTCGCCGAGGCCGGCGGCCAGCACGTGGCGGGCATGGCACGCGCGGTGTCTGAACTGGGGCTGCGCGCCTGCCTGTCGCGCTCGACGATGGACACGGGCAGCGGCCTGCCGGAGCGGTGGTCGGAAAATACGGATGAGGCGCTGGCGGCACAACTCGCCAACCACGCGGCCTGGCACAACGGTGCCGGGGGCCGGCTGCGGGTGTGGCTGGGGGTGCGCACGATCTTCAACGCTTCGGACGCGCTGCTGGGCCGCACCAAAGAGCTGGCCGACCAGCTTGGCGTTGGCATTCATATGCACGTGGCCGAGATTCCCGCGGAGGTCGACTATGCGCGCGAGACGCGGGGCCGCAGCACCGTGGAGCACCTGGAGGCGTTGGGCGTGCTGGGTGCCAATCTGCTGGCCGTGCACTGCGTCTGGTTGACGGAGCGCGAGATTGAGCTGTTCGCCGAACGCGAGGTCAAAGTGTCCCACAACCCGGCCGCGGCGATGCGCTACCTGGGCTTTGCGCGGATACCAGAGATGATCGAGGCGGGCATCTGCGTGGCGCTGGGAACGGACGGTGCCCCGTCCAACAACCGCATGACGCTGGTGGACGAGATGTGGCTGGCCTCGCTGATTCACAAAGGGCGGACGCTCAATCCGGTGGTCATGCCGGCGGAGACAGTGCTGGGCCTGGTGACCCGGCAGGGGGCGCGGGCTGTGCTGTGGGACGACGCCCTCGGCTCGCTGGAGGCCGGCAAGAAGGCCGACCTGGTGGTGGTCAACCCCAATACGCCCAACATGCTGCCGCTGCACGACCCGGTGGCCAACGTGGTGACCGCCATGCAGGCCCACAACATCGAGAGCGTGATGTGCGACGGGCGGTGGCTGATGCGCGACGGCCGGATCGTTGCGGTGGATGAGGCGCAGGTGGTGGCTGAAGCCCGGCGCCGCGCGGCGGCCATTGTGGCCCGCGCGGGGCTTGCTCTCCCGCCGCGCCTCAACGTTGTGAACTGACTGCGCCCATTGGGGGCGCGGGCAACCGGGCTGAGGATGCCGGGCACCGGACCCGGCCCGACGCCTGCAGTCGTACCGGTTCATCCGGAGGCGGAGATGACTACGAGCCAAGACCAGACCCTGACCGGCTACACCGTATTGGAAAACGGCCGCCTGCTGCGCCGCTACGCCTACATCGAGCGGGTGTCGCTGCGCATTCTGGCGGCCTGGCTCCCCGAGATCGAGCAGTGGGAGATCAAGAAAGCGGTCGGGCGACACCTGTGGGATGAGGCCCAACACGCCGACCGGCTGTACCAACGCTTGCGCGAGCTGCGCGGCGGTCATCCCACGGCCAATGCCGAGGCGGGAGTGGCTTACTTGATGCAGGAAGCCCTGCACGCGCCGAGCGCGGCCGCCCTGATCGCCGGCCTGTATCTCACCATCAAGCGGCGCTTGCTGGACACGTACCGGCGCCACATCGAGCGCGCCAGCTACGTGGTCGATGCGCCCACTGTCGACGGCCTGGAGCAGATCGTGGCCGATGAGGCGCGCCATCTGGCCTGGGCTGAGAATGCCTTGCCGGAACTCAGCAAGTATGCCGACCAGGCTGAGGTGGAAGGCTGGTCGGCGTACCTGGCCCGCCTGCTGGAAACCCTGGGCGACCTGAACGGCCTGACCCCCATTCCCTCTATGACCTTTCCCGAGCGCCCCGACAGCTATCGCCCGTTCAAGCGCAGCGGTCAGGCCAGGCGTGACGAACGCTTCACCCTGGTGCATATTTCCGAAATCATCAGGCCCCTGGAGGAGTTGGAAGCATTGCCGCTGCGCGAGAACGAGATTGCCGCCTTCCGCATCTACTTCACGGAGATGTGGGCCGCGGAACTGGTGGCCAGCGTGATTGTGGATGCCGAGGATATGCCCTGGGAGTTCTACCATGACCTGGCGCGGCACGCCTGGGACGAGATCCGCCACTGCGACATGGGCGAGCAGCGCCTGAAGGAACTGGGCATCGGCATCAGCGATTACCCGACCAGCGCGAGTGAATATGACCGCCGGGTGCGCATGCCATGGCTGCACCGCTACTGCGATCTGACGATGCTGGGCGAGGCCCGGTACATTCACGTACGCCCGCCGCGGGTGCGCCGCTACCTCCGGGAAGGGGCGCTGCGCTCGGCCGAGCTGGCGGACTATGACTGGTCGGACGAGATTCAGCACGTGGCCTTCGGCACGAAGTGGCTGAGGTATGTGCTGCGTGACGATGCCCGCTCACTGGAGGATCTGATCGAGGAATGCGAGGCGCTGCGCGTGCAGATGGCCGAGGAGTCGCCGGAATTCCGGCTGCCGCCCCACAAGCAGGCCCGACCGCACGCGAACCGGGCGACGGCCAGTCGTTTCTCTGCGGATGGCCTCCCGGGGCAAGGCGGCGCATCCTGACGGTGAAAGTGCGGCGGTTCGAAGCAGGATTCTGCTTTGCGACGCCCTCCAACGCTTCCATGCGACTGTCACAGCCAACAGCAAGCTCAACGCCACTCCCGATCGCGGTACGAACCGCGCGACCCTGATGGACTCGGGCGGGCCATGTCCGAGGGCTCCCACTTCCTCACGGCGCCCGTCGAGAGCGCCCACCTGTGGACCGCCGGTCATCACCGCGTGAGACCGTGGCCGTCCTTGCGATCATGCTATTCGACAAAGCCGGGATGCACGCCCCCCGGCGAGGGAAAGATGAAAAGGATGCCGAGCGGCAGCGTGCCGGTATTCTCGAATTCGTGGGGGACGTAGGCGGGGGAGTAGACGCACGTGCCCGGGGTCACCGGGTACTGGTTCCCATCGTCGTCACGGACCATCCCGGAGCCGTACAGAATATATTGCACCTCCTCGATGGCGTGCCGGTGCATTGGCACCTTGGCGCCATTCTCATTCAAGGCGATGATGCCGACATAAAGAGACTCACTCGGGGTGTGGGCGGCGCAGATAAGTTCGGAGGTTGTCGCGGGGAAGGGCGTCTCTCGCGGGCGGTACTGTGAGGGAGGGGTCACGACGAGGGCTTGCTCCGCAGTCATTGGGCGTCTCCTGTTTTTTGGTCTCGGTCATCCGGGACGGCTCCGCCGGCGCTGCTGGGCTTCTTCTTCCTGTTTGCGTAGCTCACGCCGCATGATCTTGCCCGTGGCTGTCATCGGCAGGGATTCCACGAAGGCGATCTCGCGCGGGTATTCGTGCGCGGCCAACCGCGTCTTGACGAAATCCTGGATGGAGCGGGCCAGTTCCTCGCCGGGCTCGAATCCCGGTTTCAGCCTGACGAAGGCCTTGACGATCGTGCCCCGCACCTCGTGCGGGGCGCCGACCACCGCCACCATGGCGACCGCGGGATGTTTGAGAATCGTGTCCTCCACTTCGGTCGGGCCGATGCGGTAACCGCTGCTGATGATCAGGTCGTCTTTTCGTCCCACGAACCAGAAATAGCCGTCAGTGTCCTGCCGCGCCAGGTCGCCGGTACACAACCAGTCCCCCTTGTACTTCCCCGCCGTCGCCTCCGGATTCTGCCAGTAGCCGAGGAACATCACCGGGTCGGGGGACCTGACGCCGATCTCTCCGATGGTGCCGATAGGTGCCTGGGTCCCATCCTCCTGGAGGATCACAACCTCGTGACCCGGAACCGGCCGGCCCATCGAGCCGGGCCGGATCTCCATGACCTCGTGGCAGTTGCCAACCACCAGGTTGACTTCCGTCTGGCCGTAAAACTCGTTGATAGTGACGCCGAGCGTCTCCTTGCCCCACTCAAGGATCTCCTCGCCAAGTGCCTCGCCGCCGCTTCCGACCGTCCGCAACGAGTAGTGATAGCGGGCTCCTGGATTGGGTACCTCGCGCATCATTTTGAGAGCGGTCGGCGGAAGGAACGCGTTGCGTATCCGGTGTTGGGCCAGCAGCGCGAATACCTCCTCAGGATCAAATTTGGGCGCGCGGTGGGCGACGACGGGCAGCCCGTGATGCCAGGCAGGGAAGAGGACGTCGATGAGACCGCCGATCCAGGCCCAATCGGCCGGCGTCCAGAAACAGTCGCCAGCCTGAGGCGCAAAGTTGTGTGGAAATTCGAAACCGGGAAGATGGCCCAAAAGGACGCGGTGCGCGTGGAGGGCCCCTTTCGGCGGCCCGGTCGTCCCGGAGGTGTAGATGATGAGCGCCGGATCGTCGGCGCGCGTGCTGACGGGTGTGAAGGTGCCGGCGCCACGGGCCAGCAGGTCCGCGAAGAGCGGGAACTCGCCGGACGTCTGATCGCCGACCACGATGATCGTTTCGAGGGATGGCAGGTTGGATCGAATCGAGGCGACCTTGTCCAGATTGGCATCGTCCACGACAACCATCCGGGCGCCGCTGTCCCTGAGGCGGTATTCCAACGCATCCGGGCCGAAGAGAGTAAAGAGGGGAATGGTCACCGCGCCAAGCTTGTAGGCGGCGAGATGGGTCAAGGCGGTTTCCGGGCGCTGCGGCAGAATAATCCCGATGCGGTCGCCCCGCGCCAGGCCAAGGCCGCGAAGATTCGACGCCAGCCGGTCGCTCAGACGCTTCAACTCGTGGAAGGTGTACTCGGTGACGGTCCGAGTGACGTTGTCGTGGTAGATCAGCGCAGGCCCGGCCCGGTCGCCGGCATGTTTGTCACAGATATCCAGCGCGATGTTGTAGAATTCGGGAATTTCCCACCGGAAGCGTTCCACCGTCTCTCGATAGGTTGTGCCTCGGCGGAGCATTGTTACGCGTTGGCCTCCCACACAGGCAACTCATCCAGCGGATAGAGCGGTCGAGGTGCGCGCTCCCACGGGAAGAGCCGCAGGTCCCAGGTCGAAAGGCCCGGGTAATCGATCATGAACGTATCCTTCATCATTGCACGAAATGGCTGATAGTGATAGTAGGTCTTTACCACCACAATCTGGGCTTCGGCCGGTTCCACGCCGAAGGAGCGGTATATCTCGGGATCAGTTCCGCCGATTCCGGCGTGTTCGCTGACAACCAGTTTGATATTTCCAATCTGGAAGAGCACCGTCCGGCCCATGCTGGCCCGGCCCCAGGGTCCGAGCGGAAAGCTCAACTCATCCGTCGCAATCCCAGCGACTCGCCCCGTCACCTGCAGCGGACGGCTGAAGATAGTATCGCGCTTCCCTCCCAAACTCACCGCGAGCTCGCGCCCGACCCCCGCGCGAATCGCTTCTGCTACGACGCCCGGATCGACAATCGGTAACAAGGCCACGCACTCGATGCGCTGATCGAGCATCTCTTGTAGCAGGCGGGTGCTGTCACCCGGCGCGCCGGAGAGCACACTATCCGAGGCATCGCAGATCACGACAGGACCGGCCGGGGCCGTCGCCGCGCGCCGGATGCCCTCAGCGAGCGGCACCCGGCGTATCGCCCAGAAAGCCTCCCGGAGTACCCAGGCCCGATTCGCCACCTCGGCCGCCACCTCGCCCGCCAGCGACGGGTCACCGTCAGTGACCGCGACTGTTGCCCAGCCCAACTCGGCCACATCGAGCCAGGGCTGCACCGGGAAGGTGGAGACGGAGAGAACACCGCGGCGCTGCTCCATCTCGCGGGCCGCGTCGAACCACGCCTTCATCGGCCATTCGGCGGTCGCGCCACGGTCGGCCGGCGCCAGCATCGGGATCTTCTGCCACGCGACGGTCGGGGTGATCTCGCCTCTGACGGTCGCGAACAGCAGTTTGGCCGCGCGCACGCCGGTCTCGAAGGGATCGTGCGGCTGGGTCTGGTAGCCCACCAGGGCGTCCACCAGCTCCACGAGCCGCCGGGTGATGTTACAGTGGTGGTCCAACGAGACAACCAGAGGAACGTCATCGCCCACGACGTCGCGCACAGCGGCGAGCAGGTCGCTCTGCGGGTCGTCTTCGTTCTCCGCCGCGGCCGCACCGTGCAGCGAGAAGAAAACGCCGTCAACCGGTTGGGCCTCTCGCAGCCCGGCGACCAATCGCTCCTTGAAAAAATCAAGGGCTGCTGCCGTTATGCGACCGCCACTCATGGCCCACGCGCGCAGAATCGGCAGGATCTCGATATCGTCCGGCTCATCGTCGACCGCGGCCAGGAACCCTCCCAACTCTCCAACACCTTGCATCTTGTCCAGAATCGCGTCCCCGAGGTAGAGCCCGTTCTGCTCGAAATGCTGCAGCTCCGTCGGGACCGGATTGAAGGTGTTGGTCTCTTGCCAGACCTGAGCGATGGCGATTCTCATGCTCTCACGCTCGCTCCAGAGGGACACGCCGGTCCGTGCCAGCCTGCAGATCACGTTGGCGAACCATCTCATGACCCTCGAACAGGTCGTAGGCGACGGCACCCTGGCTCTGTGCGGGCGGCGTCACACCGAGAATATGGCAAAAGGTCGGCACCACGTCCACGGCGTGGATGTAGCCGAGGCGATCGGCCGGCCGCTCGTACCCCCGTTTCACGCCCGGGCCCGCGAGCAAGAGCGTACCAAAGCTGGAGGAGATGGTGGTCTGCGTCGGGAGGAACCCTCCGTGGTGTGCGCCGTAGGCGGCGGGTGCGCCCACGGCCCGATCGTTGACGACGCGTTTCCACTGGCCGTAGTAGCCGCTGACGAAGCCATGATCCCAGGCGAAGACGACGTCACCGCACTGATCCCCCCATTGCCCCAGCAGGTAGGCATCGCGTTTCGGCAGCGCGACGGCGATTGGTGTGCGGCCGGTCTCTTCGTCCACCCAGGTTCGAAGAGCGAGCAGCAGTTCTTTCTCGATGTGGTCGAAGGCCTCGCCGGGTTCGGCGTTGATGAAAATGTCGAAGCCCTTGTCGTCCTTCAGGTAGGCGCGCGTGTTGATCCAGTCGATGTCCGTCTCGGCGACCTGATCCTGGTCGAGACCGGCCGCGCCCTGCTTGAGAACGAGAAAGCCGCGCTCAGCGAGAAAGCGGCGGATATTGGCGACGCGGACGTCGGGCGCCGCGCCGTGGTCGCCGAGCACCCCAACATAGGTATCGGCCCCGGCGCCGTCCCAGATCCGGGCCAGGATGCGATCGCCCACCTGGTAGGCACGGCGGAAGTAGTCCATGATAGCGCCGGCGCGCACGGGATCGTAGGCCGGGCAGGCGGGATCGACGTCCTGCAGGTGGAGATGGTTGAGGTAATCGTACAGGTGCCAATGGCAGATGAAGAAAGCGCACTCCTTCTCGCGCAGCATGTAATTGGCGACGTCGGCGAACCAGAGACCCTGGTACTCACACTCCTCCAAGGCGGTGTCAAAGTCGGCCATCCCCGACTCATAGGGGACCATCGAGGCATGTTCCTGGTAGGGACCGAAGCGCTCGACCAGCTCTTGGGCCAGCTCGCCGGGGCCGGTGAACCCGTCGGCATAGGTCACCTGGGTGCGGTAGAGCTTGAGGTGCCGGCCGTCCGGGGTGAGTTCGAGAAGTTTGAAGCGGACGGCGGCGCGCTGTTCCCGGCCATCGACCTTGAAGGCCTCGATGGCCCAACCGCTCCACTGGCCTAAGCCGGCCACTGCGATCCGGGTCGCACCGTCCGGGCGGTGGCAAATCAGCACGCGATCGTACCCACGGCCGCGATGATCCACGACCAGAAGATGCAGCCGGATAACGCCACCGGCCAGTCCCGTGCGAATCGAGATTTGCGATGCAAGCGGCGGGGAATGGCTCGGCGGCAGGCCGGACCAGTCGACCGCCGGGCGGAGCGGAGGGATCGTCTCGATACTCCGCTGAAGGTAGCGTGCGGCGGTGCCGTCGTGATCCATCCGAATCGTGGCCTCTGAGGGAGCCGTCGTGTACGCCTGGCACGGTGCAATCTCGAAGGCGGTCCGGGCAAAGCCAGGGTGGCCGAACCCGTCCACGACATAGCCTGACCTGACGCCGGACGGGTCGGCGGCGGGGTAGTGAACGGCCACGCCCTTGAGACCGGCGCGCTCGAGGGCGTTCCAGATGCGCTCGGCGTTCGGTGCCCGGCCGTCAAAACTGTCGATGCGCCTGCCGGGGGCCACCTCCACCCGCCACCGGCTGACACCATGCGTGCCGGTGTGAGCGCCCGTCGAGAGGGTCGCCCAGTTCGTCGGCGTCCAGACCGGGAATGAGGGCAAGATCTGGTTGATGGTGCCCTCCTCAAGCATTCGTTGGAAGGTGGGCAGCGCCCCCTCGGCTGCAAACCGTTTCATCATCGGGACGATAAAGCCGTCCATCCCGTAGGCGTAGATCTTCTTGCTCATCTTCCTCTCATTCAGGTCACACCAGGGTCTCGACCGGATCCAAAGGAAAGATCGGACGGCGGATGTATCGATAGGGGAAGCGGGACAGGTTGGCACTGCACAGCCCGGCCGTATCCATCTCGATGACACCGGCCGCGATCGGCAGGTAGGCCGCCCGGTAGGCGACCGCCGATTTCACGACGATCATTTTCTGCTGTTCCGGAATGACGCCGACGCCACGCAGTTGGGCGAGGTCAAACGGGGGAATCTTGCGCTCGGTGAGAATGATGTTGATCCCGCCCGCGCGCAGCCAGGCTGTCCGGCCCATGCGGATCTCCGTTCCAAAGAAGGCCGCGAAGTGGTTGTCGGGCAGCTCGGCCTGGAAGACCCCATCGGAGAGTGCGAAGACCCGCCCGCTGACGACGACCGGATCGCCATGCCAGCGATCGGTTTTGCCGCCGACGGGCAGCGTGATCGCCGCCCCCTGACCTGCCTCCCAGCAGGCCGCCACCGCCTCCGGGTCGGCCAGAACGATCGTACCCTCTTCCACGTGGTGCCGCAGCATCGCCTGTAACGCATCGGTACCGTCGCCCGGCGTCCCGCCGCCGATATTATCTGCCGAGTCGACCAGGAGGATCGGGCCGCCGGGAGCATCGGCCGCCCGCGCGACGGCCTCATCTGGCGCGAAGAAGGCCGGCAGAGCGGCGTGGCGGTGCCGCATCAGCGTATCGCCCAGTTCCTGCGCGTAGCGACGGGCGAGGCCGGGATCGTCATCGGTGGTCACGATGATACTCGCGCCGGTGGAAGGGGTGTCGGCATACGCAAAGCCCGCCATCACGGAGATGCAGATGACCTGCTCCTGGGCTTCCATCGCTGCAGCGCGCTCGTGAACCGCCCGGAGGGGCAGATCGTCCGTGCCGGTGGCCTGCGGGGCCAGCAGCAGGGGTGGATGAACGCTGGCTGCGGTTGGACGAATCGTACCGCTGAGCAGGGCGTCGAGAATCCCGGTCGCTTCGGTCCCCCGCGCGTAGGGATCGATGTGAGGGTTCGTATCGAACGCGACCAGTACGTCCGCCAGTTCCACCATTCGAGGAGTGATGTTGCCGTGCATGTCCAGCACGACAACGATCGGTATCTGCCCGCCAACCATCTGGCGCACGCGTGCCAGGATATCGCTCTCCGGGTCCTGGTGGCTCTCAGTCACCATCGCGCCGTGCAGAGCCAGCAGGACGCCATGGACTGGCCCGCCCGCCTCCAGCCGGCGGAGCAGTTCCTGCACCATCGCCTCGTAAGCCGCATCGGTGACGATTCCCCCGGGCATGGCGGCGCCGTAGACAGTGGGCACCAGGCGCCAGCCACGACCGGCAGTGCCCTGAATCATCCCGCCGATAGCAGAGCGAGTGCCGGCCATGGCTTCCACAAGGGCAGAACCACCGTGGAGACATTGGCGCTGAAAGTCTGCCAGCGTCGTGGGGGTCTCGGCAAAGCTATGGGTTTCGTGAACGACGCCGCCGATGGCGACGCGCACCTCGCCCGGTCCTGTGCCAGCATTCATCGCGCGTCGGCTCCCAACGAATTCTTAGATCGCCCGCAAGGCGTCCTCGACGGTTTCCAGCGTCTGCGCAACATGCGCCGGCGTATGGGCCGCAGAGATGTACCAGATGCCACGATCGATCAGGCGAACGCCGCGCTCCAGCATCGCCACAGTAAAGCGGCTGTAGCGTTCCTTGTCACAGTGGAGGGCATCGTCGCGATAGTCCCTGATGGCCGGGAGGGCGGTAAAGGCCAGGTGGAACGCCGTCGGGAGTCCTTGCACCAGCAGCGGAACACCCAATCGCCCGGCGATGGCGCGAATGCCTCCCATGAGGGCACGCCCGTTTTCTTCCATCTGGCGGTAGATCTCACCGTCCTCGCGCGCCAGTTCCGCCAGTGTCGCGTGGGAGGCTGCCATTGACATCACGTTACTATTGAAGGTGCCGGAGTGGTTGACGTCGCGCGCGAAACGCTCCATCAGCTCGCGCCTGCCCACCAGGGCCGAACAGGGAAAGCCGCCCGCCATCGCCTTGCCGAGCGTCGCCAGGTCGGGCGTCACTCCGAAACGACCCTGCGCGCCCTGCAATCCCAGCCGGAAGCCGGTGATGACCTCGTCCATGATGAGGACTGCACCGTACCGGTCGCAGACGCGGCGCAGCCCCTCGAGGTAGCCGGGCTGGGGCGGAATCGCTCCGGTGTTGCACATCATGGGCTCGGTGATGATGGCGGCGATCTCATCTCCCACTTCCGCAAAAAGGTCTTCAACCAGGGTCAGATCGTTCCAGGGGAGAACAACGACATCCTGCAGAACGCTCGCGGCCTGACCGCGGGTGGCCAGGGTCGGATGGGGTCGTGTGCGCGGACCGGCCTGATCAAGCGGCGTGGCGACATTCAGGAGCACGTTATCGAACCAACCGTGGTAATGACCCTCGAACCGCAGGATCTTCGTGCGGCCGGTCACGGCACGCGCCAGGCGCATGGCCGCCTGCACCACCTCCGACCCACTCAGCCCGAAGCGGCATAGCTCGGCGCCTGGAAGGATTTCAACCAGTTTCTCGGCGACCTCGATCTCCAGTTCGTGCTGCGCGGCAAAGAGTTGGCCTCCCCGAATGGCGCGCGCGACGACGTCCACGACGGCGGGCGGCGAGTGTCCCAAGATCAGCGGACCCTGACCGAGGACGTAATCGATGTAGCGATTGCCATCCACGTCCTGGATGATGGCACCTTCGCCGCCCTCGAAGAAAAGGGGGAAAGGCCTGGCACTGGCGCGAACATTGCTGCTGATCCCTCCGGCGAGCGAGCGTTTCGCACGCTCCAGCAGTCTCTGCGATTTGCTCCACTGCATCATATCAATATCTCTCCTACGGTCACCATCATTCGGTAAGCCAGTCCTGTTTCGAGCAACAACGCTTGAGGTGTTATCGCACACAAAACCTGAAGAGCCGTCTCGTGAAACGGCACTCGTGGTATCGCCGTTGAGCGGGTGGCCCTCACCAGGCCGTCCACCCACCGTCGACAAGCAGATTCTGGCCGGTCATGTACGCGGAGGCATCGGAGGCCAGGTAGAGGATGGCCCCCTTCAGATCGATGCTGTTCCCCATCCGGCCCATCGGAACCCTGGCGGCGAAGTTGCGCGCGAATTCGGGGTCGATCGTCTCGGATGGGAAGCCGCCCGGCGAGAGGCAGTTCACCCGGATCCCTTTCCTGGCCCATGTCACGGCGAGGTGGCGAGTGAGGGCGAGCAGTCCACCCTTGATGGCGCCGTAGGCCGGGCTCGCGGTGACCGGCACGGATGGGGGGTACATGCGCTCGTCTACCCCCAGGAGACCGTAGATGGAGCCGATATTCACGATCACGCCGCGGCCCTGCGCCAGCATCGGCCGGGCCGCTGCCTGCGCGCAGTAGAAGGCCCCGCTCAAGCCGACGTCAACCCACGTGCGCCACGCCTCTGGCGTCAACGCTTCGGCCGGCGCAGGTTCGCCGCGGGCCATGGCGTTGTTGACCAGGATGTCGAGTCGGCCGAACTGATCCAGGGTCGCCTGAACCAATTGTTCATTCGACTCGGGCTGCGAGACGTCGACCCGCACAGCGAACGCCCGGCCACCCCGACGGCGAAGTTCGTTGGCCCAGGCCCGGCACTGTTCCAGCGTGCGTGACGCGATGACAACGGCGGCTCCTGCCTCGACGAGAGCCTCACTCATCTGCCGGCCGAGCAGGCCGGCCCCACCGGTGACGATCGCCGCCCGACCGCTCAGGTCGAAAAGCTCTTGAACCGTGCGCCGCGGTTCCTGATCATTCATGGTCGCCTGCACTCGTAGTGAAGCTCAGGATCAAACGGGAAAAGCGGTCGCTCCACCCGGCGAAAATCGAGCGTTGTGAGGTGGTCGCTGCTCATACCGGGGGTGTCGAGCAGGATGAACTCCGTCGCGATGCCGTCGTAACCGGCCCGAAACTGGATGTGCGACTTGACAACGACGATCTGGGCCGTGGCGGGTTCCAGTCCCGCGGCGCGATACAGCGCCGGATCGACGGTCAACACCGGGTTGCTCGTGACCAGGAGGTGGACGTTGCCGCGGCGCAGGACCACGCTCATGCCCATATCCATGACGATACCGGTATAGCCCTGACCACCGAAGCAAAAAGTGGCCGGCTGGGCGAACTCGACCGTGCCGGCAAAGCGGACCGGGTGATTGTAGACATCGTCGCGTTTGCCCCCGACCGGCACGTCGATGGGGTGGCCCAGGCCAATGCCGGCGGCAACCGCGGCGACCTCCGGATCAAAGAGATAGAGCAAGGCCGTCTTGGGCGGATCGGCGCGGAGCAGGGCGGCCAGCA
>DOUV01001041.1:0-465 GCA_003520455.1 Chloroflexota bacterium
GCTGCGTTCAGCGCGGCGGGCCTGGCAACCGACATCCAGACCGATCTTGAAACCCTGATCTGGGGCAAGCTCATTGTCAACGTGGGAATCAACGCCTTGACGGCGCTGCTCCGCGTCCAGAACGGCGTGTTGGCCGAGGTCCCGGAGGCCCGGCTGCTGCTGGTCCAGGCCATCACGGAGGCGGTGGCCGTTGCCCGCGCGGCGGGAATCGCCCTGCCGTACGACGATGCGGTGAGCCATGTGCTGGCCGTGGCCAGGGCCACCGGCGCGAACCGCTCCTCGATGCTGGCCGATGTTCTGCGCGGCGCGCCCACCGAGGTCGAGGTCATCAATGGGTCTATCGTCCGGGTGGCCGAGCGCCTGGGAATGGACGCGCCCGTCAACCGGATGCTCACCGCGCTCGTCCGCGCCCTCGACACGACGGCCGGGCGGCGGGTGTAGGCTCAGTTGCCCTTCTGCGTGCCT
>DOUV01001041.1:533-2969 GCA_003520455.1 Chloroflexota bacterium
CTTTCGGAAGTGCGTCGCACCTGCTTGACGGCCAGGCAGGTTTCAACTACAATGGCGTGACGACGGGTTAAATGAAACCCTCGTTATGTTTCTGCGACCAGGAGACGTGAGATGCAAGTCGCTTTCGCCACAAGAATTCCTCCAGCGAGCGAGGTGATTTCACGTCTCTGAAGGGTTGCACTCTCGGCGATCGGGTTGACGACACGACTGGACATGCGGCGGGCTTGATGGTCCGCTGTGCGGTTCCTGGGTGGCGAAGACGACCGCTCTGATCGAGCATTTCAACGCTTGAAGGCTGCCCTGACCGGGGCGGCCTTTTTTGTTGCCTCGAGCCCGGCGTGATCCCCACACTCGCAGGTCCTCACTCAATATTCCATCTCATGAGACAGGGTTGAGGGTGGATTCGCGGTGCGCCGCGCAAGCGCGTGCTGCACCCACCACCACACACTGCGTCGCGCGAGCCTTGTCTCCACTGAATGCTTTTCTTCGGAGAGTGCGCCCCGGGTGGGTGCGGGCGGGGCCTTCGCCCACCCGGCGGCACAGGCATGATGGAGTACTATGTTCGACCTGAGAAAACTCGACGCGTATGTCGTCTACTTGATTCTACGAGCCGCGGGCTCGCTGTTCTTTGCACTGATCGTCACCGTCAACCTGGTCTACCAGGTGACGGTCGCGGGCTTGAACCCGCTGCAGCTCGTGCTTGTCGGCACAGTGCTGGAGCTTACCGCGTTTCTGGGTGAGGTGATCCCCCACGGGGCAGTGAGAGTTGCGATGTTGTTGTCGGTGGGGGAACGTTGCCAGGGCGGGTTTCGGAGGATCGGGGTTGGTGATGTCTCGGCCTCGATCGGATCGTACGGGCAGGGCGATGCGTCGGGCAAAACCCGCCCCGACGATGATATGAGGCAGTGAGAGTTGCGATGTTGTTGTCAATGGAGGAACGTTGCCAGGGCGGGTTTCGGAGGATCGGGGTTGGTGATGTCTCGGCCTCGATCGGAGCGTACGGGCAGGGCGATGCGTCGGGCAAAACCCGCCCCGACGATGATATGAGGCAATGAGAGTTGCGATGTTGTTGTCGGTGGGGGAACGTTGCCAGGGCGGGTTTCGGAGGATCGGGGTTGGTGATGTCTCGGCCTCGATCGGAGCGCGCGGGTAGGGCGACGTGTCGGGCAAAACCCGCCCCGACGATGAGGATGAGGATGAGGATGAGGATGAGGAGGATGAGGAGGAGGAGGAGGAGGAGGAGGAGGAGGAGGGCTGTGGGATTGTCGGGGTATCTTGCAAGGATGGGGGCTGTGGGATTGTCGGGGTATCTTGCGATGAGGGAAAGGCGATGGTATTGTCGAGGCATCTTGCGATGAGGGGGATATTGCAGGTGGACCATTCCTGGCCTTACCGTCGCCGCAATACACTTCGATTGCCGGGCCATGACTATTCCAGCCCAGGTGCCTATTTCGTGACGACTTGCACCCACGGCCGCGTTTGCCTGTTTGGCGATATCCAGGGCGATGAAATGCACGTGAACGCCCTCGGGCGGGTTGTCGAAAGGTGTTGGTACCAGCTCCCCAACCATTATCCTAATGTGGAGGTGGATGCCTTCGTGGTGATGCCGAATCATATCCACGGAATCATTCTGCTGGTCGGCGACGATGGGGTGCCCGTGTCGAAGCGACTCCGCGCGCACAAACGACACGCACTGCCAGAAATCGTGCGTGGCTTCAAAACGTTCTCGGCCCGGGGGATCAATGGGATTGGCAGCACACGCGGCGTGCCGGTGTGGGAGCGTACTTTTTACGAACGGATCGTGGGCGATGGCGTGGCGTTGCAGGCCATCCGGCGGTATATTGCCAACAACCCGGCCCAGTGGGCGATGGATGCGGAAAACCCGGATCGGCGCGGGAGCCGGGGGGCGAGCCCGGGTTGAAAGGCACCGCCACAAGATCTGCCGTTGGGAGATATTGATGCCCGGCCACGAGGCTATCAGCAGTCCTGACAACTGAGAGGCGCGGCGCCTCGAAGGCGCCGCGCCCCGGTGAGTTCTCGTGCCACGCGAGGATTAGCTACCTGCGGTTGGCTCCGAACTCGTCGCCGAGCCATCGCCCGCGGGCTGCGGGGTGCTGGTCCGGATGGCGGGCAGGTTCTGGATGGTCCCGAGAATGTCGATGCCGGTGAGGGCTTCGACGGCGGCCGGCATCTGCGCGATGATAGCGGTGACGTCCTCGGTGATCTTGCTGGCACCGGCACCTTTGCCGTTGCCCCCGCCGATGACCACGATGCGCTCGGTCTTGCTGAGTGGCTGGGCGATGGCGCTGGCCAGGCTGGGCAGCCCCTTGAGCAGCTCCTCGAGGATCGCGGCCTGGTTGTAGTTCTGCCAGGCAGCGGCTTTCTTCTGCATCGCCTCGGCCTCGGCCTCGCCCTGGGCCCGGATGACCTCGGCCT
>DOUV01000739.1 GCA_003520455.1 Chloroflexota bacterium
CACCACGAGTGTCTCGCCGACGCGCCGCAAGACCAGGTCGCGCCCGCGGAAGGCGAACCAGAGCGCGTTGTCGAACCGTCCGTCCGGCAGCCGCACAGTACGAACGAAACGCTGTTCGGCATCCATTCTCAACGTATTAGACCTCGATGAGTTTCCAACGCCCAACCCGGAAGCGCCAGACCGTCCTGACGGTCTGGACGTCGAAACTGGCGCTCAGTGCCAGCCGGCCCCGGTGAGGCCCAAGAATGAGACCACAAAGACCGCCGGCAGGAGGCGCATCAGCCCGGTTGGGATGAGCCGCCGTGCGATACTGAAGAGGAACGAATCAGGCCGGCGTGCCAGGCGAGGTGATGACAACACCGTCCGAGGGAGTAAAACGTTCCGGCGAAAGAATAACAGCGCTGTCCCCGGCTCCGCCGCGGGTCTCATCCGGCGGGCGCGGCTCGGCCTTCTCGAGAGCGTCACGCCAGGCCCGGAGTGCCTCGAACTCAGCCGGGCGGAGCACGTAGTACTCCGCCCGGGCCAGAAGATGGCCGGCCAGCCGCGCGAGGACCTGGCGGCGCAAGTCGGCCGCATCCTCGAAGAGGCGCCAACTCGTCTGACGCTCGACCTCGTGGGCGAAGGCCTGCGCGGCCGGGGTCCGGCTCGCTCCCTTTTTGAGGAAGAACACGGTCGAGCACCCCGCCCGACGGGCCGCGATCCATTCCAGTCCGACGGGGGCGCGGATATCGCTGCCGAGCAGCAGGAGGTGGACATCGGCCTGGGCAGCGGCCGCCAGATCGAGCGACTCGTCGGCCCGGGGCGTCTGCACCACGCGCCAGCCCAGCGTCACAGGAAGTTCGGTCACGGCCCGACCCAGCACCTCACGTTCGGGCGCCAGGTCGGCGGCCGTGGAGATATAGAGCAAGACAGTATCCGCCACCGCATCACCACACTATCGTTTCAACCCTCAGGAGCCGGTGTTCAGCTTCTGGCGCCTGCTCGGCGCTCGCATGCTCACAAGGGCCGCCTGCCAGGCCCCTGGCCGGGGGCTCACAGGTCAGAGAGCACTCACGGATCGCCGGCCTGAACAGTAGCTCCGGCATCGAACCGATGCCGGAGCAGGGCAATAGTTGCCAGAAGGAAGATATACGCATCGGAGCACTCAGTGTCAAATGCGCCGGCCTCTGACAGGCCCAGCGCCAGGCACAAGAACCGGGCACCGACACCTCACTGATTACCAGCAGATGGATTGGCGCCGCCCGGCGAAGGGGTCAGGGCTTCGGTTGGGTGAGATCGTCAAGGTGCTCTGCGATCTGGCGAGCCGTCAGATCACTCTCGCGCCGCGGGTGGGGCGTACTCTTCTGATGCTCGCGTTCCCGCTCCTTCTTAGGCTTCTTCTTCTTTTCCTTCTTGCCTCGATCGCGACTGTGCGCCATAAGTCTTCCTCCCTCATCGAAGCCGGTCCATTCGTCGCATACAATAGCATACAACGAATTGGTCAAAAAATCACCAGGGAATTGCGCCTGGGCGTGGAAACCGGCCGAATCCCGTCAGAGCCCAGCCGCCGCTGGCACGCGGAGCGCAGCCGACCGGATCGATGCGGGTCGCGCGCACTATTCGATCCACAGAACGGCTTGCGCTTCTGGACGCCTTCGTCTATGCTGCAGATCGCCGGCGCAACGCTCACGGCCATCACACCCCGAGCGGCACATAACTGGTGTATGCTGTACGAGCGCGGCGAGCCGCACCCGTTGGTCGCTGAGACGATGCTCCCTCACGGTTCCTTCACCCGCCGTCCAGTAATGGTGATCGGGCTCGATGGCCTGACGCTCGATCTGCTCCTGCCTATGGTCGCAACGGGCGCATTGCCGACCTTTGGACGGCTGCTCCAGAGGGGAGCCTTCGGCATGCTCCGCTCGGTGACCAACATGAGTACCGGGCCGACCTGGGCGACCTTCGCCACCGGCTGCACGCCTGAGCACCACGGGATCCTGCACGACTTCCACCACCGGCCCGGCAGCTACACGCTGCGTCCCACCGCCGGCCACGACTGCCAGGTAGCGCGATTCTGGGAGGTTGCGAGCGAGGCAGGCCGGACGGCGATCGTTCTGAACGTGCCCCACACCTACCCGGCGCGTCCCCTCCGGGGTGTGCAACTGTGCGGCATCGACGCGCCCAGCGAGCGCGCGCCCGGCTTCGATTATCCGGCGGGAAGTTACCGGGCCCTACGCCGCAGCGGCGTCGATTACATCATCGACTGCGGCCTGGCCTCTTCCATGCAAGCCGGCAACATCGCGGCCGGTGTGGCCGCGGTGGCGCGCGAGACTGAGGGCCGGACCCGCGCGGCCGAACAGTTCATGGCGCAGATGGACTGGGACCTGCTCGTGACCGTCTACAGCCTGCCCGACCTCTGGCAACATTACTTCTGGGCCGACCTGAACACCGCTCCGGCCGGCAGTGCGCATCAGGGACGTGCCCTGATCAAGGACGGCTACCGGACGCTGGACCGCCATCTGGCGCGCTTGCTCGCACACCTGCCCGCCGACGGGCTGGTAGTCATCTGCTCGGACCACGGCTTCGGGCCGCTCTGCAGCACCCGCGACTCGCTCAACGGGTGGCTGGCGCAGCAGGGGCTCCTCCGCTACAAGGAGGGTACCCGGCGCGCGCTCCTGGCACGTGTCGGCCGCACGCTGTTCGCCCACGCCCGGCGGCGGGTGAGTTTCCGTTTCCGGCAACAACTGCTGGCCTCCATGCCGGCGCTCCGCCGTGCGGTCGAGACGCGCCTGCGAATTGGCGGAATTGACTGGGCCCACACACAGGTCTACGCGGCGCTCGACCACCAGGAGCTGTGGGTGAACCTGCGAGGTCGCCAGCCCCTCGGCTGCGTCGCGCCCGGCGACTACGACGCCGTGTGCGAGCGCGTCACGGCGGCTCTCCTCGCCTGGAGAGATGAGCACAGCGGCGGGCCGCCCATCGTCAGCGCTGTCCCCCGCCGGCCCTCCGGCGAGACTGCCCCGCCCGGCTGCCTG
>DOUV01000372.1 GCA_003520455.1 Chloroflexota bacterium
TCAAAAAACCCGCTTGCTTCTTCTCACTCTTCAACTGTCAAGGTGCTTCGCCCTCTTCAGGCAACAAGACGAGTATAGTAGCACATCTGATCTATCTTGTCAATTTTCGTCTCGGGACCCTCACTGAGGGTGGCGGCCACCTTTCCGCACTGGACCGAGGCGACAAAAAAACCGCCGGTGCATGGGAACAGGCGGTCGGGCGCAGAAAGTTGCATGGATCTCAATGGAAGCCGCAATCTTCGACTTTCTGTTGCCCCTTTCTGGTTGTTTGATCTTCCTGGCGTACCAGGCGAGATCGTCCAATTCCCTCTGCTGTCTCACCGTCTCTACTGCGCCCCGCGTGCGGCGGCGCTCAGATCTGGCTCCTGACGACGGGGATCATTATAGCGATCCTGGCAGGCTTGTCAAGTCGCAAGACGAACCCGAGCGCCTGTCCAAGGGAGACCCTGCCGAAAGCAGCGGCTCACCTGGATACGCCCCCAGGCAAAAGGATACCCGCTCACTCGCGAGGCATTCCATTGCGCGCTGCAGGTGCAAGCAGTTTGGCCCGCGGTGCCAAGACACTCCCAACTTCCCAACAATGTGGCGGGGACAGGACGCCCTTCTCACCGCTCGTCGGACGGACGGTCAGCGGGTAGGCGCGCCAATGGTAGTCGTAGGTGTCGCCCCAGTCGTGCGCATAGGTGCCGACGTCAATGTAGTAGCGACCGCCGCTCAGATCGAGCCGCTCGAACTGGAGTGCGATCCGTCCCGTGCCCTGAACTAATGTCAGAGCGAGCCCCGCGGCGGCAGTGCTGGTGTCATAGCAAATCAGGCCATCGTCCCGGGTGACCGTGACACCAAAGATCGGGGTGGGGACCGGGCCTCGGGCAAAGTACTCAATTTCGACCCGCATGGCCTGGCCGCTTTCAAGTTCGGCGATGGGAAATCCTCCTTCGTCGAGAAGGTGCACGGCGACGATCTCCAACCGCAGCGCCTCCGAGCTGTTCTCGTTGGCCGGCGTGGCCCGCCTCGTCCTTGCGGACAGCGAGGCAAGATACTGGCCCACCACCCCATCAGCAGCTCCACTTGCTACCAGCTGGCCGGAGCGGAGCCAGAGGGCCTCATCGCAGAGTTGCCGGATCAGGGTTGTGTCGTGAGAGACAAGCAGGATCGTACAGCCCATGCTTTTGAATTGCGCGATTCGGTCGAGGCACTTGCGCTGAAACGCCGCGTCGCCGACCGCCAAGACCTCATCGATCAGCAGGAGTTCAGGCTCGATGTGGGCGGCGACGGCGAAGGCCAGCCGCATCTGCATCCCGGTGCTGTAGGTGCGTAGGGGGCTGTCAATGAACTGCTCAAGTTCGGCAAAGGCCACAATCGAGTCGAAGCGCTGGGCCACCTCGCGCCGTGTCAGGCCGGCAATGACACCGCTGACGAAAACATTCTCGCGCCCGGTGAGGTCGGGGTGCAAGCCAGCGCCCAGGTCGAGCAGGGCTCCGATTCGCCCGTGAACCTCGACACGGCCCTCGTCCGGCCTCCCGACGCCCCCGATGAGGCGGAGCAGTGTCGATTTGCCCGCCCCGTTGAAGCCGACCACCCCAACCATCCGGCCGTGAGCGACGCGGAAACTAACATCGCGTAGTGCCCAAAAGCGCTCCACCGGCCTGATACGGCGCAACCCGCGTAAGACCGCTTCCTGGACTGTCCTCGGCCGGTCCGGATGGTAGCGGGGAAACTGCTTCCCGAGGCCATCCATGATGATCGCGTCACCCATTTACAACTCCTCGGCAAAGCGGTAGCTGGCCTGGGTAAAAATCCTTCGGCCCAACCAGAGAAGCCCAGCAGCCACCACGATGAGCGCCAGAATAGACGGACCATCGGGAAGCTCCCCACGAAGCAGGATGGCCCGGTAGGCATCGATGAGGTGCAACATTGGATTGAGACGGTAGAGCGGCTGGTAGCGCGCCGGGATGCGACTGCCGTCGTAGAAGACCGGCGTGAGGTAGAACAGCAGCATGAGCAGCACGCCGAGGAGGTATTGGGTGTCCCGGAAGGTGACGTGAAAAGTCGCCACGAGATAGGCGAGTCCCAGGGTGAGGACGAACTGAAGGCCAATCACAATCGGTAGCGCCAGCAGGACGTCCAGGTGCAGCCTGCCACCCAGCACGAGGAACAGCAACAAAATGGGCATCGCCAGCAGAAAGTGAACCAGGTGGGTCGTGACGGTCACCACCGGCAGAATCCCGACCGGGAATCCCGGTCGCCGGATCAACTCGCGGTTGTCGGTGATAGCCCCGGTCGCCACAACGAGCGACGACTGGAACCAACTCCAGGCCAACACCCCTGTAAAAAGAAAGAGGGAGTAGTCGGGGATGTTGAGTGGCAGCACGAACCGGAAGAGAAAGCTAAAGACCAGCAACTGCGCGAGTGGGTTGAGCAGTGACCAGGCAACGCCCAACACCGAGCGCTTGTAGCGCAGCTTCATCTCGCGAGTGACTAACTCACGGAGGAGGTCGCGGAGGTAGATCAGCCGCCGGTCATAAAGGGGCTGGCCGCGACTTCTCATCGCAAGGCCTCCCGCCGTGAGGAAGGCCCTATCGAGCCTGGGAGAGTCGGCTCAAAGCGATTGCTTGCCGGGCGTGCTCCTGCCTCTGAAGTCTCGGGCAGCCGATTCGCATCAATCCACTCCCACCGCAGTCGATAGAGGACAAAGTGATAGTCCTCGTACACCAGCTCGTACCAATTGGCAATCGCGAATGGTTCCGCGATCGCCAGCGAGCCGGGCTCAAGCGTGCCAGGCTGGCGCTTGTCGAACAACACGTGCGTAATCCCGAGTCGGCGCAGTGCCTCGATGGCCTGCCGCTCGTGACCCGGCGGCGCGCCCCAAACAGCCGGGTACGCCATCGTCGAATCGCTCCAGAGGCGCTCACGCTGGCTGTAAAAGTGGTCGCCGCCGCTGAAGGTGAGTACACGGGCATCGGCGGCCAGATGGGTATTGATGTAGCGCCAGGCCGCGTAGGATCTTACATTCCGGGTCAAATAGTCCTCCCGGGATAGGTGTCCGATCACAACCCCTGTCGGAACTTCATGGATCACGTGGCGTAGCCAGCCATCCCATCCTACCCGGTCGACTTCATGGAGAGAGGTGAAGGGCGGCAAGTTAAGCAAGAGCAGCACTGCTACGAGACTGTGAATCGCTACAACTCCCCACCGGCCCCCACTGCCTCGCAGGATAAGACTCAGCCGCTTGAACGCTTCCGCCGCGAGCAGGGCGAGCACGGGTGTGACCGGTAACAAGAGGCGCATCTGGGAAGTACCGACCGGCGAGGCCCAAAGAATCAGATAGCTCACCGCATAGGCGATCAGCCAGGGCGTGGTTCGGGCATGGCGACGCCGGAGGGCAAGCGCAGGCAGCAGAAGCAAGAAGATTGGACCAAGGGTACCCCCGTACCGGGCAGCGTGAACCGTCATATCCCACGGCAGTGTCAGGAGCGTCCGTACTGTCATCGGCCGGCCAAAGCTAACTTTATAGATAGTCCACCTTTGTTCCGCGACCGCATCCCATCGCTGAGGCGGCATCGCACCGAAGACTGGGTAGAGATACGGAAAGATCGGGTTTCCCGAAGCGAGCCAGCTTCGGAGATACCAGGGCAGTGGCAGCATGAGGCTCAGCATTCCGAGCAGGACTGCGGGCCCGAGCGCCTTCCGCAATCTATGCTCCTCACGCCAGAGCCAGAACGCGAGGCCAGCCATAGCGAGCGCTAGCACAAAGAGAGCGGTGTGTTTGGTTGCCAGCGCCAGCCCTAAGTTGAGCGCTCCAAACATCAACCACTGCCAGCGGCGCCCTTCTGCATAACGTAGCAGGGCGTACAGGGCCAGCCCGCTGTGCAAGGTGAGCGCGAGGTCAACGTATGCTGTTGAGGCTTCCCAAAGGACGGTTGGAATGGTGACGAAGAAAGCAACTGCGAGCCACGGTGATACACGGGGCATGAAGCGTCGGGCCCATTGGGAGACAAGCAATCCCGTGAGCGGCAGGCAGGCAAAGTGCAGCAACTTGGCGGCAACAGACCCTCCGAGAACGAAACCCGCGCCGAAGATAAATTCCCACGTCAGCGGATAGAGCGAGATGATCTCCGGTATGAAGTCCACCGGGCGCCCCGCCTCCAGCCACTGTTTGGGCAACCAAAGATGGTACCAGAGCGCGTCGTACTCAATCTCCGGCGCCAAGGCCGCTATGAATGCCAGGAGAACTGCCAGGAGTACGATCGTTTGCCAGAGCCTGTCACCCTGGTGGCAGCCGGTACCGAATTCGGGTTCTGCCGCTCGCTCGGCTTGCTGCGGGACACGGCGCACCAGGAAGTACGTGCGCCACAGACCGCCGGCCAGGAGCACTCCCACGACGAGCAACTGTACGTTCGCAGGGGAGTAACGGCCGAGTGCTGCCAGTCCGAATGAAAGATACGAGACGACCCCAAGGCCGGCCGAGGTCCGGTAGAGAAATTCCTCGCGCCAGTCGTCTGGGCGCCACCGTAACAGGTGGTAGATTCCAGCGCCAAGCACCTGAACGGCGAGCAGCACCAGACCAGCCCCAAAGAGAGCCGCGAGTGCCCGCCGCAGAGCCTCATCGAACGCAGGGAGGCGCCAGAAGGAGAAAGTGGCACCGCTCAAGTGGCTGAGGAGCGCCACGGCGATAGACACAAGAACAATGAGGCCGCCAAGGCTTGCCGCCCCACACGTACGCCCCGTACCGTTGAGCCGGATCCAGCGCCCCCCTCGGCGAATGGGGGCAACCACCCCCTGCGCACCGAGCAGTGCCAGCCCACCGGCAACAAAGAGACCGAGGCCGCGCCACGAGGCCCCGGCGCGCGGAAGTCGCTCCCAGTTTGCAGGGCCGGCGGCCACCAGCCGCCAGAGCTGAGTGTAGTAGATCGCGAGGAGCGCTATCGCCCAGAATAGCCAGAGCGCCGCCAAGAGACGCCAGCGCCCCCGGCTGCGAATCGGGAGCGATTTCGTAGGATTCGGTAGTACCATTTCCGCTCGAAAAGCACCTCTAGCAGATGATCCGCCGCGGCAGACTCGCCGACCCCAGGTTCGAATACCAGTGCCTTCAGCAGCGGCACCGCCAGCTCCCTCCTCAGAATCGGACGAAGGTGGACTCCCCGGAGACGTTCGGCACCCGACTGAGGTGGAATCCGGCCGACAACCTTCCTGCCATACCGGATCCGTGCACCGGCTGGCCGCTCCTCGTCCAGCCGTTGCTCAACCGCCTCGAGTCCGTCGAGGAGGTCAAGCTCAGGGATGTCGCTCTCCTCGTCACCCTTCGAGATATCCGCCAAAAATTCAGCGAACGCCTGGCGTGTCCCCAGTGCCTCTGCAACCCCGCGCCAGTACCAGTAGCCCAGCAGGCCGTCGAGCATCAGGCGCCAGAGACGGCGGAGGCGCGCCCGCTCCAGGAAGTCCAAACACCGCTGGAATTGCGCGATGAGGGTATCGCCAGCCACCGGATGCTCGAAGGCGAGCGTGCGCAAGATGCGGCTCGGCGGTGAGAAGAACGTCTCCAGACGCGTCAGGAGAAGTGTCGGTCGCAGTTGCGGGTGGCGCCGGCCGAACTGGACATCTGCGATCCCCTCCTCGTATTTGCGGCGGAGTGCCCGATCCAGGTCCGTCATTTCATGGTGGTATCCCAGAGCATCCGCGTTGAAGGTGAACTCAGTACCCGCACTCAGCAGGCGCGCACCGAATTCGTAATCCTCATGACACCGGAAACTGGCATCAAACCCCCCGACGTGAGCGAAGAGGGTTCCTTCAACCGAAAAGTTGCCACTGAGGAGATCGCAGTAGGTATAGCGATGTCCCGTTCGGCGCATCGCATCAAACATAGTCTCCCACCAGGCCCGAAGCTCGCCGGGAAAGAGCCCTGCCTCTCCATGTACGACCGGCGGTAAGTAGCCAAGAACAACCTGGCCAGTCCGGGACAGGTGCGCATGCACGTGCGCCTCGATCAACCCTGGCGCCGCCTCGATGTCATCGTCGAGGAAGAGCAGCAACTGGCCGGTCGCGTGGACGGCCCCGTGGTTGCGGGCCATTGCCGGACCCTGTCCCGCCTGTTCGAGAACGCGCAGAGCGAACGGCGCACTGTACTCCTGGAGCATCGCCACCGTCTCGTCGCAGCAACCGTCGGCAACCACCAGCACCTCCACTGCTTCCAGCGGGTAGGTCTGGGTCGCGAGGGCATCAAGTGTGCGGCGGAGGGAGGCAGCCCGATTGTGGGTTGGGATTACGACGCTAATCGACACTGGCATTGCTATCCTGACCTTTGATACCGCCGTCGGCGTGAAGAAAAGTAGGCCCAAGGTCCCATCGCGCAACCTTGCAGCTCGGCAAGGAGCATATCGAGTGGTGGGCTACCTGGTCGCCGCAGGATCGAGCGGATGAGCGCCGGCAACTGGTAGTGGCCAAACCACCCCCAGGCGAGTATCAGCACCCCCAGGTTGCCCTCAAGCAGCAGGCGGCGCGTCCAGAGGGCGTAGACCCCGACGCCGTATCCGTAGATCGTCTGGAGTAGCTCTTGCCATGTGCGCCGGTGATGATGCCAACTGAGGGCCGCCGGGTCGTAGACAATCCGGTAGCCGGCCGCCAGGATTCGCGAGAAGATTTCGGTATCTCCCCCCGAGCACGTGGGGGTTCCGGCGTCGAGCGCCTCGTCAAATGGGCCAATTATCTCCAGAAGACTCCGGCGGAGCGCCATATTGGCACCGGCGCCGACCCGGCCGGCGGCCAGCGGGTTGCAGTTCGTCCGATCGAAGATGGTGCGCTTGAAGCCACGGTTGAACGGGCTGTAACGCTCGAACCACTCCTGTGCCTCAGTTTCCAGCTCAAGCGGCATCGTCAGCCCGGTCACGCAGAGAACCAGGGGGTCCTCGAAGTTGCGGAGCAGGGCCCGAAGCCAGCCTGCGTCAGGCGCCGCGTCGTCATCTGTGAAGGCGACGACTTCGTGGCGGGCCTCGTGCAGCGCCCGGTTCCTGGCGTTGTTCAAGCCGGGGCGCTCCTCGCGCACGTAGCGAACGCGCTCGTAGCCCGCCACGAGGCGTCGCGTCGCATCGCTGGATGGACAGTTA
>DOUV01000899.1 GCA_003520455.1 Chloroflexota bacterium
GGCGATTGGCGCACGCCCTTCCGGGGCGGCAAATTCGTCGATCCTATGTCCTATCTTCCCGATTCCTAGCACATAAGCTTGGCAGAACGGGCTTGTAGAGACGCCCTGGTGGGGTGTCTCTACAAGCCTATTTTTCGGCCTGGGCGTATGCCTTGTGATCCTTGACCTCTATTGGAAACCTGATCTCGTTCTGAGCCAGCTTTCGCTTCAATTTACACGTGGTTTGACACTTTCAGCTGAATCGCCCTTCGACCTGCGGGAGCCTTCCCCGGAGTCGAAACTGTTTTTCCTCGCGCGAAACGAAGACGCGCAGAAGATAACAATATTGTCATCTTTAATAGGACCTATGGCCCGTAGCCCACGGGCTAGACCTTCCATATAGTACAAGTTCGATACCCTTTAACTTTCCAGAACTTTGTGATACTTGACAATCTACTGCTCGTTGACCCGGTGCCTGCGTACCTTGTGGGACACTTCGCTTCCTCGAGTGCCCGCTTCTACATCTCATAACACAGTCTTCCGGCCCACAGGTTGTCTCACGCCGATCGAATCAGCTTGTCAAACAAGACAATCTGGTGCATTCTAGATTCTCTGAAGGAGAGAACCATGGCCCCCTGGCAGGTGAATGATGTCGATCAACGCTTTTGCAACTGGCTCGCTGACTGGCGCTGTTTCCAACAAACCGCCTCGATCGGTGGCCAACTCGCCGTCCTGGATGCGCTCGCGGCGTTAACCCCCGACGGCTCGCAATCGCTCCTGGATGAAATCGGGATGTGGTCTCGGGAGTGCCGGGTACTGGCAGAGTGGAGCGCGCTACGCAGCGCCTTCGAACGATCGCTTTGGCCACTGCTCCCCGCAATCGAGACGCACCGCGAGGAAGTTCCGACCTGGTACATGGAAGCGTTCTACTGGATGCCGATGCCCTATCGCCGCGCCGCGCTCTTTGTGAGCTTCATTGACTTTTTGCTGGCCCATCTTCCCGAGATTGATCCAGCTCCGTTTCGGCCCTTCCAGGAGTGGCTGGTGGCCGTAGCACGATGGTCACACGCGATCGAGTCGTCGAGTTCGGAGGAGCGCCGGGCACTACTGCCGGCAAACAACCATGAGATGGTTCTCACGCGATTTCCGCTCCGATTCCCTCAGTACCCACCAACTGCACCTGCGTAACCAGCTGCTATGACCGTTGAGCCCCCACCGCTCGAAGAGCTTAACGGTCAGGTGACAGCGATTCTTGCCCGTCGGGGCGAGTTTATTGTTGCTGAGTTCCTGGCTGACAGCCAGGGTCCTCTCAAGATTGTCGGCGAACTGCCCGGCGTTGAGGTCGGCCAGCGTCTCACACTGCATGGCTACGAGACCGAACACCCCCGCCACGGCCCCCAATTTCGTGTTGAATACTACCATACCTTGCTCGAGCACTCGCGCGCGGGCATCACTTCCTTCTTCGAAAAGGAGGTTCACGGGGTCGGACCGACGATTGCGCGCCGTATTGTGGGGCACTTTTGGCATGAGTTCGGTGGTGAACTGCTCGAAGCGCTGGAAGCTCAGCCCCAACGACTGACTGAGGTTTCAGGTATCGGCCGAGAGCGCGCCGCGAAGATCGCTGCAAGTCTGCATGAAAGCTTTAGCCTGCGGCGCGTGATGCTGGATTTCTACGAACTTGGCCTGACTCCGGGTCTGGCTCGGCGGGTCGTCCGCACCTACGAGGCGATCGGCGAGGATCCGGTTGCTGCCGTCCTCGCCCGCCCTTACGACCTGACAGAGATGGTAGACGGCATAGGCTTTGCCCGCGCCGATGCTATCGCCCGACGCCGGGGATTCCCCCTCGATGCCCCTGAGCGCCTCACCGCTGCCGTCCGCCACATCCTCCACATTGCGACCCGCAGCGATGGGCACTGCTTCTTGCCTCGTGCAGAGATCATCCGCCGCGGCAGGCAACTGCTCTGGTCGCCCGGCGTCCCGACCCCTCGTGACTCTCACTTGCAGCTGAACGCCATCATCGAGACGCTCATCCAGAGCAACACCGTCCAGGTCGAGATGATCGGTGGGCAGGAAGCGCTGTATCCCAGTGAGACCTGGTGGAGTGAGCATGCGGTCGTTCGCCACCTGCGGCGTCTGCTGGAGTCCCCGCTTCCGCGGGTGACCCTGTTCGAGCAAGACCCCGCCAACTTGCGCCGGGCGGCCGAGGCCCGCGCCGGCATTGCACTGGCGCCGGGGCAGGTGTTGGCCTTCGATACCACCCTCAGCCAGGGCGTTGTCATCATCACCGGGGGGCCGGGAACAGGGAAGAGCACCCTGGCTCGTCTCCTGGTTGACGTCTTTCAGCAAGCCCGCTTCCGGATCAAGCTTGCAGCTCCAACCGGTCGGGCGGCACGCCGGCTGGCCGAGGTCAGCGGCCAGCCGGCCACCACCATCCATCGCCTGCTCGAGTGGCAGGAGGGGGGCTTCACGCGCGACGAAGACACTCCGCTGGAGGCCGACGTCGTGCTGATCGACGAGAGTAGTATGCTCGACATCTTTCTCGCCCGTGATCTCCTCGCTGCCATCCCGAGCGGTTGCCGCCTCGTGCTCGTCGGCGATGTGGATCAACTCCCGGCTGTGGGCCCTGGCAACGTGCTGCGCGACCTGATCGAGAGTGGCCAGGTCCCCGTTGCGAAGCTCGACCGCATCTTTCGCCAGAACACAGCCCAACCGAACATGATCGTGGACCTGGCCCATGCCATCAACCACGCCCCGCGCGGGGCGCGCCTCGCGCCGCCGGCAGCAGCCACCCCCACGGCCGGCAACGTGTTCGTCTTCGACATCACCCGGCCCTTGGGTCTGTGTACCTGCGGCGCGGTGCGGTCCCCCGACATCTGCCCGGTCTGCGAGGATGGGACCGTCGCAGAGCGTTTCCCATCGCCGGCCGAGGCCGGTGCAGCCTTGATCGAGGACCTCGTCGCGCGCCGCATCCCTCACACCTTCGCGGTCGATCCCAGCGAGATTCAGGTGTTGGCGCCAACTTACAAAGGCGCCATGGGCGTTACAGCACTCAACGCCCGTCTCCGTGCTCGCCTCAATCCTGAGCGTCCCAACCATCGCAACCTGCGCCTGGGCGAGCGCGACTACCGGGTGGGCGACCGTGTGATGGCCACCCGCAATCTTCCCCAAAAGGATGTCGTCAACGGCCTGCTCGGGGTTGTAACGGCTGTGATCGAGGACGATCAGGAGCTTCTCATCGCTTTTGAGGGCGAGGTGGCCGCGACCTTCGATGCCGAGTTGGCCGAGTTCCTCGTCCACGCCTACGCTGTTACGTGCCATAAGAGTCAGGGCGCTGAGTTCCGGATCGTTGTCCTGGCGCTCGACATGAGCGCACCGGCGATGCTCTACCGCCAGTTACTCTACACCGCCATTACCCGCGCGCGTGAGGCACTCATCCTCGTCACCAATCCCGCCGCGTTTCACCGCGCCGTCGCCAACAACCGCCCGAAACATCGCTGGACCGGCCTGGCGGCCCGCTTGAGCACTCCCCCGCCAGTCTGAGCCTTCCCGACCCATTCAACCCCCGAGGTTCCGCCGCGGCTCGAGCACGGCCTTGTGGCGCCGTTCTTGCTTTTGAGGCCTGTGAGGCAGGATGAGCCTCAACGAGCATTCGAGGAGGAAATCCACATGCGAAACTTCGACACAAGTGGCCTTGGCCTCAACGACATCAGCGACATCATCAACGCGGTCCTGAATCAGAGAGGCGATCAACTCACCCTGCAGCAGCGGCAGGAATTGCGTGAGCGCCAGAACCGCATCGACCAGGCGCGTCGCCAGAACGATTCTGCTGCGCTGCAACAGTTCGATCAGGGCAAAGAGAGACTTCTGGATGACATCATCCGCATCGCCGGTCCGATCGTCGCCGGTTACATCCTTCGGATGATTCAGGAGCGCGTCACCGGCGGCGGGCGGGAGGCCGGCACAACGCCTTCTGGCTATCAGGAGCGGCCGCCGCAGTATGGCACCTACCGTGAGGGTGACGCAGTCCATCGAAGTGGCCCGGGTGGCCAGAGTGTCCAAGAGGTTGACTGACACCGCTGCCCAGCAAGTGGTGGCAGGCCCCTCAAGGAGAGGAAATGAACTGGATGGCAATCCTATTGATCGTTGTTGCTGTACTGATGCTGGTGTGGCTGCTGCGCCGGCAGGGCCGGGGCGTTGCCGGCGGGCCGGCTACTCCTACCTACGACGAGCGCGATATTCGGAGCGGCGGAAGCATCGCCGCCCCTGGGGCAGAGCACGAATATAACGAGCCGACGATTCGATCCGGGGGCAGCATCGGCGAGGCCGCGCCGCGCACCAATGCCCAGCGCGAGTACAATGAGCCCACAGTCCGGTCCGGTGGCAGCATTGGGAGTGCCCCAACTCCAGAGAGCCCGCGTACGCCCGGTGCAGCCGCTCCACGCCGCGACGTAAGCGAGGAAGAGCGCCGAAATGACCGGGAGATCCGCAGCGGGGGGAGTCTCGGCCGGTAGAGAGAGTGAGACGTGGTGACCCTGCGTTTTCATCCTCGTTCGGGTACGGACACGGGATGAGGGTCGGATTGAAGAGTCCTCCGTGATTGATGCACCCCTCGCCGAGCGCACGAGGGGTTTTGTTTGGGCGGAACCGACATCCGAAAACGAAGGAGGGCCGAGAGCGATTGCTCCTGCTCATCTTCCTTCAACCAATCCCCGCTTTAAGATCGGTAATACTGGGTCAGGCGACTCACCAGATCGTTGCCGATTCAGTGCTTCGCCGATGAGAGGAACAGGCTACCCCCTTCCACCATCAAGTGCCAAAAGCTTCCCGCCGTGCTATACTTCTGTGCCAGGTCGGCTTCAGAGGGAGGTTTGATGACCACCCAACATCGTGTCCTGCTGGTGGACGACGCGGCGCAGGTGCGGTCCGCCCTGCGCTCTTTGCTCGAGAGCGTAGAGGGGGTTGAGATCGTCGGCGAGGCAACCAACGGTCGCGAGGCTGCATTGATGGCGGTACGCCTCCAACCGACCGCCGTGCTGCTCGACCTGAAGATGCCCGTGCTCGAGGGGCTGTGGGCGCTGCCGCTTCTCCGGGCGGCGCTTCCGACCGCCCGGATTGTCATTCTCTCCAGCTACGTCAGCACGTCGGCGCGCCGCCAGGCTCTTGAGAGCGGTGCGGCGGCGGTTCTCGAGAAAGGCGTGGATCCCGAAGTGCTCCTGGCCACCCTCTTGAGCCAGGACCCGCCGCCCGCCTGAGATGCCGCAATGGGACGACGAGGCGGGGTCGATAACGTGCAGTGGGCGGCAGGCAACGGCAGGGCTCTTCCCCATTTCCCCGGTCCGATCAAACTCAAACCAACAGCGGGCGTGGGCGGGTCCACGCCCGCCGCTTCATTCGGAGGCTGCCAGCGCACCGGTCAAGGCGTCAGACGTCCGGCGTCTGGTGGGGACCGTGCTGGCCCACA
>DOUV01000900.1 GCA_003520455.1 Chloroflexota bacterium
AGTTTTTTAGACACGCTCTTAGAAAATCAGTAGTTCACGATTTGCGGTCACGACGAGGACAAGGATTTTGAGGAAGCCCTGTTCGGCTGGTTGAATGGAGGTGACGAAGCCCCATCAACCGCACCCAACAGAGAGAGCCTCATGATAGCGCAAAAAGAGCTGAGGGCCGAAGAGATACGCATGACGATACAGGAAGTAGCCCAGACACACCTACCGTTTGAAGTCGACGGCTACGTGTGCAGCAGCGAAATGATCATAGACGTGCTGATGAAGGCAGCGACAGAAGGCATCAGCCTGGATGCAGCCTGTCGGGATCTGACGGACACCGCGACGGGCAAAACGATCCGAGCGATCATCAACGAGCAGTTGAGCGTCGAGCAGCTCCGTGAGTACGAGGCTGAGATCAACGCTGCCTTGCAGGACTGGGTGCCCGAGCAGATCTTCAAGCAGAAGCTGGATGCGGCCAGCGACGAACATGATGAGCCGTTCTATGGCACGCGGCCTGAACTCAGAGCGTACACCGTGCGCAGCCGGGCGAGGAAAGGGACCACCCACTTCTTCCGCATCGCCAGTGCCCATGTCATGCATTTGGCCGCTTGGTTGCACTGGAGAACCCGAGAGATCCTCAAGTACCATTTCGGACAGAGCTTTACCTGGTAACAGCGGATGGAGCAGACCAAAGGCTCTTTTTGGCCGATGAGAGTGCTTATGGCATTCAACCACTGAGTTGGCCTGAAGATGGGCAGCTATTCTATTATGCGATGGTGACCCTTCAGGGTCGATGGGAACTCTGGGGAGTGGATATACGTACCGGGTCAACATAGTGTAAAACATCCCTTCCCTCCCAGTATCTCATCCAGAGCGCCTCTCTTTCACCAGGTGGAGCCAATGTACTCCTTAGAGCGTGTTTGGAAAATGATTTGACAGAAATGGCCATAATACCCGAGATATGGAATATATTCTATGGATGAGCCTGAAAGGAACTAAAGTGAGCGAACAGGCAACAGTGATCTACGAGACGGATGTGACCGATGAGCAGGATGACCTGATTGCGCCGCTGATCGAGCGCCGGTTGAAGCGCGGCCGTCCCACCAGCTTGTGCTTGCGCCTGGTATTGAATGCATTGTTCTATTTGACGCGAACCGGCTGTCAATGGCGGCTTTTGCCGAAAGATTTTCCAGCTTGGCCAGGCGTCCGGTATTCCTTCGACAAATGGACGGAGGCTGGGACCTGGCTGGAAATCAATCGTCGCCTGGTCGAACGGCGGCGGCTGGCCGTCGGGCGCATCTCGACCCCTTCAATGGGTCTGATCGCCAGCCAGTCGGTCAAAACGACAGAAGTTGGTGGTATACGCGGGATTGATGGTAACAAGCAAGTCAAAGGACGTAAACGCCAACTTGTCACCGATACGCAGGGAAACCTGTTGGGAACTCTGGTTCATCCGGCCAATACTCATGACACCGTCGGCGGCGAAGAACTCTTGGATCTGGTGCTCAATGAGTATTCATCCATCAAGAAGATCCTGGCGGATCAAGGGTATCGCAGCGACCTGGTAGTGTGGCTTCAACAAGATTTTGGCGTCGAACTCGAGATTGTCGCGAAACCCGCAGATCAAAAGGGATTTGTGGTGCAAAAATATCGCTGGGTAATTGAACGCACGATTGCCTGGCTCAATCGCTATCGACGCCTGAGCAAAGACTACGAGCGTCATGTCTGGAATAGTGAAGCGATGATTGACATCGCCTCCATTCATTTGATGCTGCGTCAATTGCACCCCAATGCGAATATTCCGATTCTGTACAAAGAGAAGCGGTCTCCCGAATCGATGGGCCTCCTTTTGAAACAAGCGGCCTAAGTGTATGAACATTTTCCAAACACGCTCTTATGGTCTTGGAGGCGCATCAATATGCTCTCATAGTGCTAAGCATCGATGGGCGGGAGCACAGAACAATCATTAGGGGGCAAGAGGCGATCAGCCTATCAACCGCGTCCAGCTGATACGCTGCTCGCGGGCCGCTCTGCGGCCCGTGCTTGCGTCCCCTCGCCCGCCTGCGGCGGGTTCGGCGCGGCTGACGCCGGGGGCGTTAGCCACCGGATATTGAAGCTCACTGTGCTGGTTCGTTTTCACAGACGAGTTCTCCACTGGGTCGCCGTTTATATATTGACATTGTATATACATACACGTATAATTTAGCTCGATGAATGTCACGTACACCCTCCATGACGTCACCTTCGAATGGGACAGTCAGATGAAAATCTTCGCAAGCATAACGTCTCTTTTGAAACTGCTTGCGAGGCTTTCTTCGACCCCTTTGTACTTTGGCTGGATGAGGAAGTCGTCGAGGGTGAAGTCCGTGAAACAATCCTCAGCATGACCATCAATTGGCGTCTGCTCTATGTCGTGTATGTGATGCGTGATGATACTGTTCGACTCATTTCCGCGCGCAAGGTGACGAAAACAGAGAGAAAACGATATGAAGATCAATAGGCTGAAACAACGCTTACGCAAAGACCGTCCCATGACTATGATCAGTCTTCGGATGCCGGAAGACGTGGTGGAAGACTTGAAGCGGATTGCGCCCCTGCTTGGTTTCTCCGGTTACCAGCCATTGATCCGTGCCTACATCGGGCAAGGGCTACGGGCTGACTTGGCGCGACTCGAGAGCAATCAGGTGGTCAGCGATTTTGTTGAGAGTCTGCGGAAGCATGGGGTGGAAGACGAGGTGATCGCCTCTGCAATGGCGGAAGTGCAAGAGGCGATACAACCTGCATGACGGACTCACACCATGAAACTGCTGGCTAACACACATGGGAGGCGACAGGGCTCCGTGGTGGCTTTCAACAACGTTGACATGGAAGCTCATCCCCTTCCAGGAGAACGACAGGGTGACGAAAGCTGAAGCGCGAACCCAGGCCGCGCGCGAGCGGCACCACCAGCGAGCCAAGGAGCGCAAGCGGCGACGCCGGTGCGCTTATCCAAGTGATCTAACGGGCGTGCAGTGGGCGCTGATCAAACCGCTGGTCGTCCGCCCGAAAACTGGCCCAGGTCGCCCGGTCGACCTGGACTGGCGCCTGGTCTTGAACGCGATCTTCGATCTGGTGCGCACGGGCTGCCAGTGGTGCTATTGGCCCGACCGCTTTCCGCCCCGCCGCAGCGTGCGCTCTTGGTTCGACCAGTGGACCCATGACGAGACCTGGGAACGGATCAACCCGCGCTTGGGTCGCTGGGTCCGGGTGAAACTGAACCGAGCGCCCACGCCAAGGGGTGTCATCGTGGACAGCCAGAGCGTCAAGACGGCCGAGGTCGGCGGCGAGGTCGGCCTCGACGGCAACCACAAGGTCCAGGGCCGCAAACGTCATGTGCTCACGGATACGCTCGGGCTGCGCTGGAAGGTGGGTGTGACCGTGGCCACTCTCACGGACGCTGCAGGCGGCGAATTCGTGCTGTTGGCCGTGGCCCGACTCATGCCGCGCCTCAAGAAGGTCTGGGCCGATGGGGCCTACCAGGCCATGGCCGACTGGATCGCCGCGCATCTCGGCATCGAGGTCGAGATTACCAAGCGCCCCGACGGCCAGAAGAGCTTTGTCGTCCTCGCCAAACGCTGGATCGTGGCGCGTTCTATCGCCTGGCTCACCCGCTACCGTCGGCTCAGTAAGGATTACGAACGCGACCCGGTCTATAGCGAATCCATGATTTACATCGCGTCTATTCGCTTACTGCTCAACAAGCTCCGGCCAGATACCAGTCAGCCCGTCCCGTACAAGTCTCAGCCCAAAGCAAGTGTTCCGGCTTAATCTCTATTTTCGTGGTAAAGTACTGTTGTAATTTCCGACCGCGCTCTGAAGTTGGGGTTGAGATTCAATGTGTTCATGCGGACTTATTGGAATGGGAAACACCAGATCATTTCAATCTGATCCTAATCCGGGTTGCTTACACAGTATGAGCAGCGACAGCCGGAAAAGGTACAAAGTCCAACTACTGAAGTGGCTTCATCGATCATCTTCCTTGTATGTGCTCTTGCATTTTGCCAAGCGGCACTTTTTTGACCTCGGCTTGGTGGGGCCACAACGAAAAACCCGAGAGGACATAGAACGGTTCTTCGCACCTGAACTGAGGCTTACGGAGTTTTATTCGGAGATGGGAAAGGAACCCTTGAATCAATACCTATTCTTGTCCAAGACTCAGTGAGCGCCCTAACAACGGCATACAGCGGACGGCGCTACGCGCCGCCGCTGATGCCCGCCGTTGGACGGCTGCAGTGATAGTGCAAGCCCTGACGGTTATCTTATCGGCCAGCCCTTGATTGAGTAGGAAGAGACAATGGAAAAGGTCACTTCGCCTGACGGTACAGCTATCGCCTACTATCGCAGTGGTGCGGGATCGCCACTTGTCCTGGTCCCTGGTACAGGTGCCGCAAATCCGGTTGCCTGGACAGCCGTCCTCCCGGCGCTTGAAGAGCACTTTAGCGTGTACGCGGTTGATCGGCGGGGTCATGGTGAGAGCGGAGATGGCCCCACCTATGCCATCGAGCGTGAATTTGAAGACATTGCGGCTGTTGTAGACTCGATTGAGGAGCCCGCCAATCTGCTGGGGCACTCCTTTGGTGCCCTCTGTGCCCTTGAAGCTGCCTTGCTCACCCGGAATCTTCGCCAGCTCGTCGTGTACGAGCCCGCTCTACCTCTCCCAGGCGTATCGCTTTACCCTGCAGGCGTCATCGAGCGGCTTCAAGCCCTGCTGGACGCGGGTGACCGAGAGGGAGTCCTGACCACGTTCTACCATGAGGTCGTAATGGTTCCACCCCACGAGATTGAACAGTTGAGAGCGTCGCCGGCCTGGCCAGCGCGGCTGGCGACCGCCCACACCCTGCCGCGGGAGACGCGGGCAGAAGAACGATATACGTTCGATGCGCAGCGGTTTAAGGACTTGCATACCCCAACGTTGCTCCTGCTCGGCGGCGACAGCCCGCAGATCCTCAAAGCGGCCACTGAAACTGTAGACACAGCCTTGCCAAACAGCCGGATCGCCGTCATGCCGGGGCAACAACACATCGCAATGTACACTGCACCTGATCTCTTCCTGCATGAGGTGCTAACGTTCTTAATCGAGCCGAGATGACGGATACAGAGGCACCGGCCAACATGCGGTTGCAGCCGACTTGCTCCGCTGCGCAAGCGGCTGAACCGCACCGTTATGCGGCTGGAAGGGTGTTGCGAGGTTGAACGTCGTCCGTGATTTCGATTTCCATCCCGACGAGGAGACGGTTCGAGTGTTTGGTGCAGCGCGCTCGGACGTGCCTCGACTCGACGCCGACGTGTTTGTAGCGCGAGTACGCTACGAAGATGTGGTCCTGCACCACTACGCGTGGGCTTCTCGATGGTTTAAGGTGAACGTGACAACGGACCTGGCTGGCCAGGTGGTCGAGACACTCCCCACCGACGGCGTTCCCGCCTATACTTTCAACATCGACATCGCCACGCCGATGCTCCATGATGATCGAGAAGTGTTCGCCGTCGACTTGTTTGCCGACGTGCTGGTCCGCGCCGACGGTGTAACGTACGTCGTCGGCGGCCAGGATGAGACGAAGTGGGCAGCGACCGCGGGGTTGATCTCGGAAAAGGAGCTGAGGGGCGCCGAGCGGGCGCTGGGCCAACTCGTTGAGATCGTCGAGCGCGGCTCCCTGATGACGCTGCTTTATGAAGCATGGCCCTTGGAACCTTCGAATCCTCGGTTTGCCCCCGCGATGGAACGAGTGGCTATATGCCAGGTGGCGGTGCTTGCGCCGTACAGGCGGTGGACCTGGTGATCGGCTGATTCGGTCCGGGCGTCCGCCGTCTAACCACGGCGTCCAGGTAGACTCGGCTTCGCCTCGCCGCTGACGCCGTAGACGTTAGCCGGCAGGGGCGGTGTGCGGTTCTCTGCCGTGTAGAGCCCGCTGCGCCGGGTATACGCCGCTTCCTTCTGATTTCGGACCGAACACGATGCGAGTTCGTGCTGTTGAAGTGGCTGATCGCGGTGAATGGCTGCGCATGCGGGGCTTTCTCTGGCCCGAGGCGGCTGAGGCCGAGCATGCAGCCGATATCGATGCATTCCTCCGCGGCCCCTCCGAGGCAGAGCTGGTGCTGGCCGTCTTTGTTTGTGAGCGTGCGCCGGGCGGACTTTGCGGCTTTCTGGAGCTCTCGGTGCGTAGCTATGCCGAGGGCTGCACGGGCGCGGCTCCGTACGTGGAGGGCTGGTATGTCGATCCTGACGTGCGGGGGCAGGGAATCGGACGAGCGCTCATGGAGGCCGCCGAGCAGTGGGCAAGAGAGCGTGGCTACACGGAACTGGCCTCGGATGCCGAGCTGGAGAACCGGGCCAGCCATGAAGCCCACCGGGCGCTCGGCTTCGAGGAGGTGGAGCGCGCCGTCCACTTCCGCAAAGCTCTGTAGCCGCCCAGCCTAACCGGCGCTGCAGGCGACTCAGGGCCGTGCATGGACAAAGCTGCTGTGCTTGCCCGACCGGCAGCGCATCCAGTAGAGTGTGACGCGCCAGGCCCTGAGCTTGGCGTTGTTCGGTACGCCACCGCAACTCAAGTAACATTAGGTAACTCATTTCTCTCACAAACGAAGGTGTCCTGATGACTCACCTCCTTGAAGAGGCTTTGGCAAAACTATCAACAGAATTTGCGGGAACGTCAGATTGCGATTGTTGTGTTGCTTTCAACCTCCTGGCCACGAATTCGCCGGCGTGTTGATGGAATTCGGGAAGTGATCAGTGCCATGCGTGCTGATAGCTACTCAGAGATTCCGATCTAAAACGCAACGCACCGCCCAACAACCGGTTGCAATAGGGTTTGGCCAGCTCAACTGGTATTCGAATGATGTGACAGATCATTGCCTGGAGGCAAGACATGGGTGAAACAAGACCCCCCGATCCAGTTGAGCAACGAGCGGCAACGCTCATATTGAAACTCGGTCTGAAGGGCGCAGAGAAATATGAACGGGTGCGGCTCGAATTGGAGACCGCCCGCCTGAAGCGCAGCGCTGGCGCCGATGTGGCGGTCAGCCTTGAGGGAAAGCGTCTGGAGCTACAGGCAAAACTGGATTTCGTCGAGACGGTGGAGTTCACGGCGCCGTCTGGCAGCTACGAGGCGTTGATCCTGATCCTCGGCAGCGTTTGCGGCCTTCCCGATCGCGGCCTGTCGTGGGTCGAGCTCGCCTCGGTTGCAGCCGTGACCATCGCCGAGCCGATTGACTTGAAAAGGGATACTGAAGCGGCCATATCCATCGTCCGTGATCTTGACGAGATTCTGTTCGATTCACGTCCGGACGATGAACGCGAGGAGGCGATGGAGCGCTGGCATTACGTCGACACTGCCCGGCCAGCGACAATTCGCCTGAATCAAGGATCGATCGGCAGCGGACGGCGTGCGTGGGCCGATGTCCGGTTAAGGCCGGATACGTTCGAATTGGGCACAGGACTGAGCCTGCGCCGAGGCGCCATCGACGCACTTCCCGAACTCTTCAGAGGGCAGCGGCCCCTGGGGCCTGTCCTGGAGATCACGGCGTCCTCGGCGCCGCGCGGGTGGCTTGACATCACCCTGAGCTATTCGCCCGAAGAACTCGCCCGGTCTGGATTCGAGTCCAAAGATATCGTGGTTCTTCAGTTCCTTCGCGATCGTCGCCAGTATCGCGAGATACCACCCTACCGCGTCGATACGGCCAACCACACAGTGAGCGTCCGGGTGAATTCGTTGTCCGCGTTTTTCGCCTGCTCTCCCGGAATCCTCGTGAACTTCCCCAGACTCCAGATCAATGCTGCGGGCGAAGTGGTCGCCTACGAGGATGCACGCGAGACGCAGATCGCCGGCCGCGTCGTTGACGGCCGAACGGACGCGTTCCTGCTCACCCAGGTAAGTCGCACGTCCTGGACCTCGCAGGGCTGGTTCGTGTTCGAGGACGTTCCGCTCGAGCCCTCCGATACCGCCGTGACCATCGTCGCCGGTGGTCACTTCTGCGACTTTACGATTCGGCGCGGGCTCCCCACAAAGACCATCACCCGGCCCAACACGCCGTTCGCTGGTACGCCAGGGTTCGGAGACGAAGGCACGGTCTTCGTGGCGACTGTGTTGCGCCAGACCGTCGATACCGCCGCGGTTGAGGGTATCGATGCCCTGCGCAACTTCCTGTCGAGCGTAGAACGGAACATCCCGACGATGTTCTGGTTCAACGCCGACGCGGATCAGTGGGAGTCCTTCAGACTGTTGTCTGATCGCTTCTATGAGAATGAGTTTGCCCGCCTGGCAATCGACGAGATCGCCCGAAATCTGCGACGTGAGGTTCCTGTCAACCCGGACTATCCAGAGGAAGTGCGTTACCTCCGGTCGCTGGCGGATTTCGTTGCCGGGCTGAACGAGACCAACGCCCGTTTCGGCCTGGCGGTGATCATCAACGTCGTCGCGCAACTCTTTGGCGCCGACAATCTCTCGGTGTCATCGCGGCTCCCAGTCGTCACCCTGACGGAGGGACACGTCGGATGTGCCTTTGTCGCCGCATCCTATAATGGCTGGCGGGCGTCAACGCGTAGCTCAGTTGGCAGCTACCTGCGGCGGCGACACGTGCCGCGTCAGGCCGACCGCCGTGCTGGGTTCGGGCTGAGTGTGCTAGCCGGGCGTCTGTTCTACGTGCGCGCCTCGCGCGACAGCGTGGTCGAGGTGGAGGTCGTCGCCGACGACCTCCTCTGTAGCGCGCTCTCGATGAAGGTGAACCACGCGCTCGGTCAGCCCGCGATCCTGGCAATCGGGCTTCCGCCGGAGGACGGCGCGGGATACGACGAGAGTATGCTTCTCCTGTTCCAGCGCCAGAGGAACGGGCAGTGGACGCGTGCGGTCGTCTGGCAAGGCCAGCCGATCATCGATGCGGACATGGACTTCGGGTTCGGAGACAGACCCTTCGTGGTCGCTGCGGTGGAGAACCGGAACGAGGAGCTGAACGCCGACCTGTACTACCTCCCGCCTCAACCGCTCGGGCCGGGGTGGGCTCCGCGGCCATTGACCTGGAACCTGGTAGGGTTTCCGGTCAATACCCAGTTGGGGATGTGGCCCCGAATCGTCATCTCGAGCTGGCCACCGGAGGAATTGGGGACCATCGACTGCGGCTTCACCTTCTTCACAGAGCACACGGTGTTCTGGCTCGCTGGCACGCCAGACCGCGATGGCCGATGGCAGGTGGTTGAAGCGGGCCAGGGAACGAGGGCGAGTCTCGCCGCGGCGTCGAACCTGGCGCCGCCGCCCCAGGGGTTTGCCGACGATGTAGTCGGTTTCAGCCGGGTCAGCCCCTATCACTGGGCCTCCAGTATCGCGCCCCGGAGCGATGGTTCCATCTGGTATGCCTTCGGCAACGGCGTCCTGCATCTCGCCCGCTTCAATGGCACGAATGTCACCAACCGCATCGTGGACATCGACCGCACGACGGGGTTCTTGCCGCAGCTCGCCACGCGCGAGTCCGCGCCCGGCAGCTTCAATCCTCCCGGTGCGCCGGTCATCGGGTACAAAGACGTGCACGGTGCCAGCACGCTCAACGCCGCCAGCGGTATTGAGTTCGCGACCGGCCTCGACCTGCAGTTCTACGACCTTGCCACCAGCCACCAGGTTCCCCAGGTCTCTCCGCCCGACGTTCCCGCGCCGGTCGGCGCTCCTGTACCGCGCCGTTCGTATGCGCAGGCGTTTCTGAACGACTTTGGCACGCGAGTTCCTTTCACCTGCGGCCGCTTCACCAGCTACGTCGGGATCGTCATCTTAAGTGCCCTGTCGGGCAGCGGCCTTTCGTCTGCCGAGCAGCAGCGCCTCCTTGACGAAACGCAGTCCTCCATCTTTATGAACAGCCCCATCGACATCCATGCCCGGCCTGAGGAAGGCTTGCTGGAGATCACAATTCACAACGATAAGCCGAATGAACCGGACGCGATCCGCTCGATGCGCCTGCGGCAGCGGACTGGGGGACGGACAACACTCATCGTGACGGATTCGACCGGGACCGAGGGCGAGGGCGCCTGCGGCCTCATGCAGGACAGCTGGGACGCCATCGCCGGCAATTTTATCAATGTACCCCTCGACCCAACGAGTCTGTTTCCGATGGACGGCGGGATCCGGGCGCGTGATGTACGCCTGGATGGGATCAGGATGTCGTTCTCCGCAGCCCCCACCGTAGTTCCGCGGCAGCAGGGTGCCATTCGCTTCCGCGTCGATCTGCCGAGCATCCACATAGAAGGAGAATCGCGCGGCGTCAACTTCACCGCGGCCTCGACGGAACCGTCGGTGTTTGAGTTCGATGTCGCGCCGTTCGTCGTCGACGGCCGCGTGAACTGGCACATTCGCTCCACGTCCGGCCGGATTGGCCATATCGATGTCGATGTCGATCTCGATTTCCTCACGTGGATCGGTGTCGTCGGTGGAATCATTACAGGGAACCCGCTGGTCTACTTCTTGGTTCTCGTCGATCCAATCGCCGGAACGTTCGCTACCGATGAGACCAACGAACAACTGGCCGAGCGAGAGGGGCTACCGCTGGGTGGCCTTCCGGGTCAGCTGATGGACCTGCTCGGAGCGCACGCGCTGCGAAAGGCGTTCGGCACGGAGACCGATCTGAGCCAGTTCACGTTCGAGGCGGTTCATCTCGAGGACCTGTTGACGACGACGTCGAGATCGAACCCGTTCATCACCTACTTCCTGCGCCTGCCCCGCGGTGCCGCTGACGCACCGCCGGCGACGGATTTCGAGTTCTTCCCGGATCAAGTCCGCGACTTCGGCAGCGTCATCGTTGGCGCGTCGTCGGGAATTCGCAGCGTCTTGCTCGTCAATAATGGGAGCTTCCCAGTCTCGTTGGAGGGCGTGCAGGTGGTCGGGAGCAACGAATTCGTCCTGGTAAGCTCGGCAGTGTGGCCCAAGATCATCGCGCCGGGCGCCTCCGAAAGGCTCGACCTGGAATTCCGGCCCCAGGGCGGAGCGGGATTGCGCCAGGCGACACTGCGCGCCGACTATAACGGCCGGCGCCAGCTACAACTCACGCTGTTGGGCGTTGCTCAACCCGCGCCTCTGCCGGAGATCCGCGCCATCCCTCGCCAGCTCAGCTTCGGGGTAGTGAATGTTGGGACGACTGCCACACTGCAACTCACCCTGGCTAATGACGGCGCCGCGCCGTTGACCATGAACGCCGCGCGCGTCGAAGGTCCCGACAGCGCGCTCTTCGCGCTACCCGGCCAGATCCCAACCGTGGTTCAGGCAGGACAAACCGCCTCTCTGGAGGTGAGCTTCACCCCCGCCGCGATGGTCGCCGGCGGGCACCACGCCACGCTCGTCATCGAGAGCAACGCGGACAACGATCCCCAGTTGGGCGTGAGCCTGTTCGGCGCGGGAGCGGCCTCCAGCCTTCTGGTGATGCCGACGCAAATCGCTTTCAACCCCTCCCCGCTGGCGCCGACCCTTCCCCCGGGTCTAGGATCGAGACGCGGCTTCACCATCTATAACGTCGGCGCCGTGCCGCTGACTATCGCCGGAAGCTCGTTCCGGGTGCTTGAGGCGGGGAGCGGACAGGTATCGCCGCACTTCGAAATCCTGGACGCTGCCGGACAACCCTTCCCGCAAAATGACCTTCAACTGAACGGTGGAGCCTTCCAAAGTCTGTCGGTCCAGTTCCGCCCCGTGGCGGCCGGCGACCACGCGGCCAGGATAGAGCTCACGCCAACAGATCAGGCCCAGCCGCCGGTGACAGTGTCCATTAGCGGCCGAGGGATTGGGTAGTCTCCTGGTAGCTCTGCCGGGCCACGCCTCGAAGGCTGAAAAGGGGCGGATATACTTGATGAGCCTGACAAGACAAACGGCACCTGATAGGAGGCCACAATGGTTCAGCCCAATGTGATTCGTCACGATCGTGAGATCTTGGGCGGAACATCGGTCTTGGCCGGCACACGCGTTCCGGTTCAGACCCTGCTGGAGTATCTGGAAGGCGGTCAATCGCCGCAAGAGGTCCTGGACGACTTTCCGACGGTGGAACGTGACCAGGCGATTGCAGTTCTCGAACAGCTCAAGCACATCTTACTCACGCAGTCCCGAAAGGCTGTGGCCTTGGCGAGGGCCGCAACGCGGCAACTAAACCCTGGTCGTTAGGCAGACCGAAAGCGGGCAGCTTGAGGCGAGGAGAGTCTTGAAGAAAACGGATTACAGCATCCTGGCCGACCGATACGCTTTACATCGCAGCGCCCATCCGGCGGTGGTCACCCGGCTCGCGACTGGGCTCAATCCGGAATCGCGTGTGCTCGAGATTGGCTGCGGGACAGGAAACTACCTGGCCGCGATTCGTAACTTCACTTGGTGTGAATGCGTTGGAATCGATCCATCTCCCGAAATGCTCTCGAAGCTTCGCGCGCGGGGACTTCCGATCCGGGCAATCGAAGGTCGGGCCGAGCAGCTGGACCTTCCCGGCGAGGAGTTCGATCTGGTCTACTCCGTGGATGTGATTCACCACGTCGGCGATCGCGACGCGGCATTTCGCGAAGCAAATCGAGTATTACGCAACGGTGGTCACGTTTGTACGATCACTGATTCGGAGTGGATGATTCGGAACCGGCAGCCGCAGTCGGTATACTTTCCGGAGACGATCGATGTCGACCTTGCGCGGTATCCAGGCATCCACGTACTTCGCTCGGAAATGACGCGAGCAGGGTTCGACTCGTTTCGCGAGGAAATTGCGGAGTACTCCTACGAGCTTACGGATTCCGTCGCCTACCGCCACAAGGTCTTCTCGTCATTGCTGTACATCAGTGACGAGGCGTTTCGGCGTGGCCTGGCACGGCTCGAAAATGACTTGCGTCGGGGTCCGGTTCGATGCACTTCGCGGTACCTGCTTCTCTGGGGCACGAAGCAGAACAGGAAATGACGGAGATACCTTGGCCAGGCATGCGAGACGGCATTGCCTCACTCCGCGTTGCAGCTGACAAGGCGCTCGCGTACGCTCGGTCCGCGCAGCTGAACGCTGCGACGTTAGCCGGCCCATTTGCCAGAAGGTCCTCGCGCATCCGCAGGTGGGCTGCCATCAGCCAGGGGTTCCAGGCGCGGGCCATCCCGCGGTCGGCCGGTAGCCTGGGGGGCCGGGGGGCCTGTCGGGGGGTGGGTGTCCCCGGCGGAGGGGCCGGCTAACCCCCGTTGCCGCCGACGCGGGCGATCGAGGCGCCATACTACGCCGTGCGACCAATCGGGCATTGATCCTGAATCGCCCCGCGCGGCTGAACCTGCCGTTAAGGCCGCCCCTGGGGTGCCTACTCCCCGTACGCAGCCGGCTGGCCTCCTTCAGGAAAGGTCCCGCGTGAGTGCCGTTAGACGTTTGGAGGCGTACACCGTGAATGAATCCGCGATCCACGCTGTCATGGCAGAAGCCCGCAATTGCGCGTTGACCATGCTCGAGAACGCCACCTACATCCAAAGTGAGCTGGCCAACGTCCGAATCAACGATGCACTTCGAGCAGAGACGCAACAGCTCTGCTCTGCATTCGTCGGCACGAAGCATGACATCATCTCTGAACTGTTCGAACTGGACGAGCTTCTCAGCTCAGAGGCTACAGCCTCCGTGATCCGTTCTCGGGTGAATCGCATCATGCAGTTGTTCCAGAATGACATCACCCGGATGCATCAGCTTGTGATGGCTCTCGAATCCGCCAGCAAACAAGATCCGGCCTACGCACTTGCCTATGTGCTGGTCGCAGAGTCGGCTACAAACATTCTCAATGCCTTCAACCGCACGAGAGCAGTCGCGGATTCCCTACACGCCGAAGCAGAGGAGAATCGACGCACCTGACAAGGCGCTGCACCTGACCCCGGCCCGCATCCTGGTTTCTCATGGTTCCCTGTCGCTGCAGCGGACCGCGGCAGGTGAGCTGGGTTGTTGCCCGGGCGCGTTGAGCGTGTGCAGAAGGTTCTCAGCCCCTCCCAGTGGAGAGCCAGTGTCACTGCTGGTATGAAGGCTCGCCTGGTGTGATGATTGGGCCATCTTGGGCCGGGCTCAATAGACCAACTCCTCGAATAGCAGTTGATAGGAGAAAATAAAATGTCGACAGACTCTCGCCCCCTCGGTGTAAACATTATGAATCTGGAGACGCGGCGCGATGCAATTCTTCACTTAGCCATCCGCGCTGATGAACTTGGTTATGAAGCTCTGTCATTTCCTGAAACGTGGTCGTATGATGCAATGCTAATATTGACCGAGATTTCTGTTCGTACCCAACAGATTCGCCCGTGGGCTACTATTCTTGGCGTATGGGGACGTAGTGCTGCCCAAATTGCGATGGCTTCTGCAACACTCAATATGATTTCTGGTGGTCGATTCATGCTTGGGCTTGGAACCAGTACGAAGCAATTGGCGGAAGGCCTCCACGACGTTTCTTACAGAACCTCGCGAGAGAAAGCCCAGGGCTTCCAGCCCTGGGAGCCCCT
>DOUV01001058.1 GCA_003520455.1 Chloroflexota bacterium
CGCGCTGTTGCCCCTTTCCACATGCATCCGACAACCAGCGTGCCCGGAGGGGCACGCCCGGCCGGAGGCCCCCAGCTGCGATTTCCCTGGCCTGACCGGCCAGGACAGGCAACCGCCAGGCTGCCCGCCCGGCTCCGGACAGCGATTGTCAGGTTCAATTGGAAACTTGCAAAAGCGCGCACTACCAACAGGCGCCCCGCCACTCCTCCCAATTCGCCACCAGGATCAGCCCTGATGGCGCAGATTGGCGCTATTTAAGATATAGGGTAGAATGCTATCCTCTGGCCGATCTGCCGGAGTACTATCTCCTTTTTACCGCGCGTCTTACTCAACTTCCGTCACAACGTACTCATCACCCAGTCTAAAAGCGTCACCCGCCGCTATAGAGACGAGCGAGGACAGAGTCATGGAAGACCGAGCCCCTCCCGTTGGATGGAGTGCCCCCATCGAATGGCACGTTTCAGAGCATGTCATCAGCCGATACGCGACGAATCTGGTTGTGCAACACACTCAGAACGAGTTCATTATCTCATTCTTTGAGGTCCGACCACCCCTCGTGCTTGGCACGCCCGAAGAAGTCCGGGAGCAACTCAACCAGATGAAATCGGTTCGAGCCGAGTGCGTTGGCCGAATCATCGTAGCTGCGGAGAAGATGCCCGACTTTGTCCGAGTGTTGCAGGTAAACTTAGAAACCTACCTCTCGAGAAGAGCCGAGGAATGAGATCATGGACGTTGCAGTTCTATACGAGTCTACAACAGCTGCAGATATGTTATCGGCGGAAATCTGGCTGCCTCGAAACCCCAGATGGGCGGAACAAGTCTCGTCCCCTGCGCCCTGGCCTGAGTCAGAACTGTCGGTAAGTCAAACTGTTTTGCTCCCAGGGCCCATTGCTCCTGGATGGAATCTCGTCCAACTACTCGCGGTTGCGCTGGAGCAGGACGACGACGGATATTATATTGCCAGCGACGATCTTTTCGTGGTATACGGCGAGGGCGAGACACAAACCGACGCCCTGCAGGATTACATAGTGAGTCTAGTCGAGTATTATCAGCTCCTGGCCGCAGAGGCTGCCTCAGACAATCCGCCTGTGCTGGCTCAGTTTCACCATCTTCGGCGCTATCTTCGCCCCATCAGGTAATTCGCTCTTCCATGCCACTCCGACTTGACGAAATCGAGACTCTACTTCAGACCAAGTACGGCTTTACCCCATCTGAACACCATGAGAGTGGTCATCGCTGGTATGAATTACGGTTGCCCGGACTACCTGCTATTAAGACGAGGTTATCACGGAACCGGCGCGAGATTGGAGATAGATTGTTCAGCGCCATGGCCCGGCAGCTTCGTGTGCGAGCGCCGTATTTTCGGGAGATGATGGCTTGCGGGCGCAGCCGTGATGAGTACTATCAAAAGGTTCGGGAGGATCCATATCCTCCTTGGCCTTTCCTGTTCTAACTTACAGCCCCTGGCCTCCGCCAGGGGCTTTCTTTCCCCTAACCTTGCCCTAAATCTATGAGCGCAGCCGACCGCCACGCGGGGTCCACGCAGGCTTGGGGTCACACCCTTCCCTACCGCGGCCGGCATCGGCGGCAGTAGCACCCCTATCCATAGGCTCTGCTTCCGGGGGTCCACCAACCGGCCACGTCCTGGACTGCCTCAAGCATCTGCCAGAGCGTCTCGCCGCCGTCGATCGTTGCCAGGCAGGTCGCTGTGCGCCGGAGGACCTCGAACAGGCGGCGACTGCCCGCCGGCTGGGCTGTGACCACGGCCGTTCGCCAGACCTCCCAGCCTTGTACTGTGGCGCCTACTTGAATCAAGGCGCCGGCGATCTGGCTCAACCCGCTCGCCCTCGCACCCTCATCCGCGATCGTGGCGGCTGCTTCGGATAGACGGTTCAGTCCATCTGGATCTCTGGCCTGGATCAAAGCCTCGGCCATGCCGCCCAGTACGTGGGCTCTGTCCTCGTCCTTTTTCAATGCTTCTGCCGCGACGAGCGCCTGGCCAACGCCTTCCGCCCGAAGCAGGGCCCAGCCGGTTAGCCTCAGACCCGCTTCACGCGGGGCCGGCCATAAGGGGACGCTCGAGTCTTTCGCGTATCCGGCCAGCGCCTGCCTGGCAATCGTTGCGGCCCGTGCGCCTTCGCCGGCGTGGACCAACGCGGCTGCCACCCGACTCAGCGCCAGCGCTTTGCCGACCAGGATGCCTTGCCCCTCAAGCAGGGCCGGTGGGATGTTCTCTGCCGCAGCGATCGCTTCGTCGGCAGTCTTGACGGCAATCTCCACCTGGCCTGCTCGAGCGAGGGCAAGGGCGAGCCCGGCCAGCGCCCGGGCCCGATCCGCCGGCGAGAGTGCCCGGGCGTCCGCTACAACCTGGTCGAATCCCTCAGCGCACTCTGCCTGGATCATGCTCCCCGCGATATCGCCGAGCTTCTCTGCTTTCACGAGTGGATTCTCAAGTCGCCGCGTTACCACGAGCAGCTGGCGAGCCTCGGCGGCTGCGCTCTCCTTCGCCCCAACTTCGACGAGCGCGTGCACCAGCCCGACGAGCGCATCGACCACCGGGATATCCCTTCTTTTCATCGCCACCGATGCCTGGGGGAGACCGTCGGCGGCCATCTCCGTGAAAAGGCGGTGCCAGTATTCCGTGATCGTGCGTGCCAGGCTGAGCGCCTGATCGATCTGCCCGGAGGAGACCAGGGCCGGCAGCAGGCCACGAACCGCATCGGCTCGGGTGGACTCCGCCACGCTCGTGCTCACCAGGGCCAGCGCCTGGCCGGTTCTACCAGCTTCGACGAGGGCGGGCAGGACGCCGCCGAGCGCGTCCGCTCGCGACCAGTCGTCCTGAATCATCCCGACGACGGCCACCCCCCGGTCAATCTGCCCAACGTGAGCGAAGGTGCGAGCCAGCGCACTCAGGACGCCGGCGTCCATCTCGAATACTTCCACGACGGCGACTGCGCTTGTGGCGAGCTCAGCTGCCCGATCCTTCTCCCCCACAGAGGCGAGCGCCTGCGCCACGTCACTCAGGAGGGATGCCCGTTGTTTCAGATTCATCGAGCGAGATTCTGCCAGGGTGAGGGCGCTCTCGACCAGGCGCACTACGCGCGCCTGGTCCCCCAGCCGAGCGAGCACCGGTGCGACCAGGGCCAGCGCATCCACGGCGTGAGGAAGATCGCCCGCGAGATGGCTATCCACCATCTCGAGGACGTGCGCCGCCACCCTGGCCGCTTGCTCGCGATCCCCGAGGTACGCCAGAGCGTGGGCGACATTGCTCAATGCGGGCGCCTTCGATTCCGGGTATCGCCAGCCGGCGGCTTCCATCACCGCGGTTGTGACTGCCACCAACCGGGCCGCCACCGTGTTCTCTCCCGAGCGGGCCAGGGCCAGCGCCGCATGGCTGAGCGTGTTGGCCCTGAGCTCAGGCAGTGTATCCTCGAAATGGGCCGAGAGATCCAGGAGGTCTGTCGCTGCCGTCACAGCCAACTCAATCTCACCCAGGTCCGCCAGCACCGCGACGACCCGGGCCAGGTCGGCGAGTGCGGCCGCCGGGGCACCGGCCGCTTTGGCGTGTTCGACTTCAGCCATATCTCCAGCCAGCGCGAGGGTCCAGGCGGCGGTGTATACGGATATCCCCTCGCCCGACGCCAGGGCTCGTCGGGCAGTTCGTACCGCGCCGTCAAGGTTCCCGATCCTGGCGAACGCCAGCGCCGCCCAACCCAGGGCGCTCGCCGTATCAATCTCATCCCCCGATGCTTCGGCCAGTGCGCCGATCTGTTCGACAAGGTCGCCGGCCTCCTGAAACTCGCCTCGATCCACGAGAGCCGCACAGATGAGGCTATAGGCGGTGATTCGCTTCGCCGCATCTTTGATCAAGGCCGCATACCCTCGGGCGCTCGCCGCTTGCCCGACGAGAGTCAGCGTGTACAAGGCTGAGAGTGGGATGTCGGTTGCCGATTCGTGCAGGGTGGCATCCACCAGGCAGTGGCGGACCAGTTGCACCATGTCCTCCGGGGATGGGCTCGCGGCGGCGACGTCGATCGCCAGGGCGACGTCCGCTGCAAACGCCCGATAGGAGTGGGTTCGAATGAATTTCTCGCGCATAAACGGTTGGCAGATCAGCCCGTGTACCTCTCGCCGGAACGAAGGGTCATCTCGCAGGGCGACCAGATGGCCGGCGAGGTAGAGCAGGCCGTACTCGTCGACCTGGTGCCAGTCGACCCGGTCCCAGGTTGGGGCCGTCCCGCGATACGCGAGAACGATCTGGCGGTGCCAGCGGCTCGGATCCACGGAGAGATCGCTCGTCTCAGAGTGCGTGGCGGTCTTGGGAGCGGTCAGGAACTCGGCGACCGTGGTGTGGTACAGACGGTAGCAGCCGTCCACGCGCTCCAGGAACTGCTGCAGGCGGTCGATGGCCTCGACGAGATCCTCCCGCGCGGCGGCGATGCCGCCCAACCGCCGGAGCTGGGAGAGCGATAGGGGCGCAAAGGCCACTGCCAGGAGCCCGAGGATAGGGGCGTACACGGCCGGCCACGCGAGACGGAAGTGCATGGCGCCGGTTTCCGGATCCTCAACCTCGACGCTCTGCTGCGCCACGCCACTCTTGATCTGGTGCAGGAAGAAGGCGTAGAGTCCCTCGATCTCGTCGGGGAGATCACGCAGCGCCAGCAGTTGCTGTAACGCCTGATGGTCTCTCCTGGCGACGGCCTGGTCGACGCCGCGGGCCAGGGCGTCCAGGTAGCCGATGTTGCCACCGGCTTTCTCCACGGCCCGGCCGGCGAATTCCGGAACGTTCATCTCGAGCTGGGCCAACCCGGCGGCGACCGCCTCCTCGCTCACGAGCCGTTGGACATAGACTCGGGTATCCTCACGAACACGGTGATCACCGGCGCCGACCGTGAGCGTTTGAAGGGACGGCGCCTGTTTCTCGCGGAAGGTGCTCAGGGCGACGTCGGGGGGCCGGGAGGTCAGGACGAAGCGCACGTTTTCGGGAAGCGCCGGGCAACCAGTCAGCCAGGTCAGGATGTTCTCTGGGGTATTGTGATAGCGGATCTCGTCCAAGGCGTCGACCAGGATCACAAGCTGCTGCGTGCCACACCGCTGCAGCAAGGCACGGGCTGGATCAAAGAGAGCCATTTGCTGGAGCGAGCTTATCTCCAGCCGGCCGGGGTCGACCACCAGCTCCTCGATCCGGAGGCCCACGACGCTGCCGTGGGTGCGCTCGACGCGTTGTTGAATGCGCAGGACGTTCTGGACATTCTGATAGAAGGGGGAAGCCAGGACCCTCTTCACCTCGGCGCCGACGACCGTGCCCGGCTCAGCGACGGTGCCGACGCGCTGTTCGATCGTGAGCCGGATCTGCTCCTGGGAAAAGCATTCGGGATGGAGGGCGGCAAGCTGGTAGCCAAGGCGAAGCAGGAAGGAGTGAGCACCGACGCCGGCCAGCGGGGTGCGCTGGTCGCGCCGGATGAAGTAACGGAGCCACTCGGGGTGGTCGTGGGCGAGCTGGGCGATGAACGTGCTTTTGCCGGCGCCGGGTTCGGCGATGAGGAGCACGAAGCGACAGTTTGGGATGCGCAGGCGGGCCTCGAGGTCGGCGGTAAGCCAGTCGCGCCGGAGGAAGCGGGGATTGGCGAGGTACCCATCAACCACGGAGCGGAAGAACAGGTCGTCCGGTGAGACGCGGCCTTCGTCTTCGGTCATGGCTCATCCCATCCCTGCAGGCGCAAGCAGCAGACGCTGCGAACTTCGATTCGCTCGGGGGTGTTTGTCGCGGGCTCGTTGATACCGGCGGGGATCACGACGGTGATCCAGTCCCCGTCGCCAACGACCTGGTTGCCAACGCGCACGCGCCTGACGGCCAGTACGTCGTGCTAGCACTGCTTGCTCCCCTCGGCGCCGGCGTCCAGTACTCAGGGAACAACACGCCGCCACGCGCTGGCACAAGCAACGACCAGCCGCCGCTGAGCGGAGGCCAGACCAGTAGCGGCGTTCGTGCCTATGATACCGGGGGCGGCCGATGAAAACAAGGGGATTCCGCGAATCGTGAATGGAGGCCTTCCTATTTGTGTGCGAACAGTGGCTCAGGCGGCGAAGGATTGGGGATTACAATAGATTGTCTCTGTCAGAAATGAAGGGATCGGGGGAAGCGAACCAGTCGCGCTCGTTGAGGTAGATCGCCGTGAGGCCCGTGCCGCCGAGGCCGGCGGTGCCAGCGGGAAAGGCGATCAAGAGCCCCAGGCGAGGGGGCCCAAAAATTCGGTGCTTTGGATAGCTCCGTCCATGCCGGTTACGGTGGGTGTACGCAGGGGTTGGCGGGGGGCGGCCCCCTCCCCAGCCCCTCCCCGACGCGGGGCGGGGAGCCAGCCGAGGACCAGCCGGCCGCGCGGCCCTCCGCCTCCCCCTTCCCTGTGAGGGAAGGGGGCCGGGGGGTTAGGTTCTGCTGGCGCCGCCACCTGCCTGACACCTCGTGCGCACACCCGTTACGGTAAGAGGGTTGACAAAAGTATAATAGTATAATAAAGTAATGAACGCCTAACCTCTCCTCCCATCAACGAGACTTCCAGCCCTCACAGTTGTTGAGCGTCCAGGTAGCCTATCGAGGTTTGCGAGACCGGTTTCACAGTGAGAGTGCCTTGAATTGATCGGCTTTCCCACCCTGAGCGGCGCCTGAATCGTCCTTCCACGATAATATCAGTGCACCATCCTTGCCTCGGGTCGGCGCTTCTGATATGCCGGCCAAAGAGAACGGCAACTCACCAACGCCTTGTTCATCCGGACTGAAGCGTGAAGGCGAGGTAAATCCCGGTAGTTTCCATCAGCCAATGCTTGTCTGGAGCGACGTTATGGGACCAATCGAGAACCTGTTCGGCACCCAGAAGCTCAGGATGATGTGTTTATGTTTCTGTACAAGTGGCGCGTAGGCGCCACTTGTACAGAAAGTCAGATACGCCATCAAGCTCAGTGATTTGGGGGAGAACACGGATTGAACGAGTTCTCGATAGGTTCGCTCTCGGTAGCACCCGGCACTCGGACGGCAGGTACCTTTCCTGTTGCCAGACGAGGCGATGGATCGGTCGTCGGTATTCCCCTTGTCATCATTCACGGTGTGGAGCCAGGGCCTGTTTGCTGTGTGGATGCCGGTACACACGGCGACGAGCATGAGGGGGCGCACGCAATCCTCACCCTGATCAACCTATTAGAACCAACGAAGCTTCGCGGCACGTTTGTGGGCACGATGGCCCTCAACCTCCCGGCAACCGAAGCTCTCCAGCGCGGGAATCCATTCGACCATTGGATGGGTGACTTGAACCGGCTCTTTCCAGGTGCCGAGGGCGGCAACCTAACGCAGCGCATCGCGCATGCCTACACCGAGCATATTGCCCGGGACGCCTCATTCGTTATTTCTATTCACAGCGGTGCATCCTACATCTACTGGTCCCCGCTGGTCATGTGCGGCGGACATCCCCCATCAATTGAACTCGCAAAGGCACTGGGCCACGAGTGGAACATTATCGGCCAAAGCGAAGGAATCAGCGGCGCGAGCCACGACGTGTTCGCGCAGCGGGGAATCCCGGCAGTTGCCATCGAGGTGGGGGGCGCCGGCGAGCGCGTGCTGGAAACGTTTCGGCGGAATGTGGATCTGGCGGCCGGTGCAATCCTCAACGCGATGCGTCACCATGCCATGATTGAGGGACAGCCGAAACGCGCCTCGTCCTGGACCTTCGTCCGGAACCGTGCGGTCCGCAGCGGGCACGGAGGCCTGCTCGTACCGGTTGAAGACTTTCCGCTGCGCCGTCACGTGAGAGCGGGGACGCTGCTGATGCGAATGTACGACCTATTCGGTGAGGAAATTGAAGAGGTACGCGCACCGTTTGATAGCCTGGTGATGGGCTTTCGCAGTTTCCCCTATTCGCCGCCAGGTTGGCCGCTTGTCTGGCTCAGCGAGATCACGCACACCGTAAGGGAGTAAGCAATGAATGCACTGCTCATGAAGGGGGTAACCATCATTGATGGTACGGGTGCACCGCCTCTACCCGATGCCTTCCTCAGGGTGGAGGGCGGCCGGATTTCAGCAGTCGGCCGTATGTCAGACCTGAGGGAGGATCAGGGCGGCGAAGACGTGCTCGCGCTCGAGGGCCGTACCGTCCTACCGGGTCTGATCAACGCTCACGAACATCTCACCTTCCGCCGCTACCACGGAACGTTCCAGGATGTTGTGATGGGCTGGTCAGATGCCCGGCTGATGCTCCACGGGGCGGCGAGTTGCCTTGCCTCTCTCAGCGAAGGCATCACGACAGTCCGTGATATCGGGGGCAAGGGCCTGAGCAACATCCTGCTCAAGGAGGCCGTAGCAGATGGCTCGTTGATTGGACCCCGTATCCTCGCCGATGGCTCTCCGATCGCCATGACCGGCGGTCACGGATGGCAGATCTGCCGCGAAGTTGATAGCCCCGATGAAGCACGCCTCGCCGCCAGGGAGTTGCTCCTTGCGGGGGCTGATTTTATCAAGTGTATGGCCAGCGGTGGGTTCGTGGCGCACGGCCAAGACCAGCCAGGCTCACAACAACTGACGACGGAGGAGATGCGGGCGGCCTTTGACGAGGCACACAGGATAGGCCGGCGTACGACCGTCCACGCCCACCCACCTACCGCGATTCGTGCAGCAATCGAGGCCGGCGTGGACTGTGTTGAACACGGCGGCCTCCTCGACGATGCCACGGCCGAATTGATGGCAGCCAAAGGCGTCTATCTCGTTCCTACGCTCAGCGCGCTCCGAATCACGGCAGAGAAAGGGGCGCAGATGGGCCGGCCCGCCTGGCTGGTGGAGGTCTCACAAAAACGCGCACCGGCGCAAATAGCGACATTTCAGAAGGCGGTGCGGGCCGGCGTGAAAATCGTGACGGGGGTGGACAGCATCGGTGAGATGGTCCGTGAGATGGAATTGCTGATGGAAGGCGGACTCAGCCCCATGGATACCATTGTGGCAGCGACCAGCCGGGCGGCGCAATGCCTGGACATCGCCGATTCGGTGGGAAGCATAGAGGTGGGTAAATGTGCCGACCTGATCGTCGTTGCCGGCAATCCTCTCACGAATATTCGCGCACTTGACAACATTGAGTGGGTTCTCAAGGATGGCAAGCGCTACCGGCCGGATGATCTCAGAGCGATGATCGGCACGAAGGTGGGGACCTGATATGACCACACGGCCCAATCTGACCATATTTCGCAATTTGAATCTGCTCGACGGTACCGGCCGCAGGCCGGTGGTAGATGCAGCCATTCTGGTCGAGGGAAACCGCATCCGCGCCGTGGGGCGGGCTGCTGAATTTGGAAGCGTGCTTGAGGATGCCAGCAGCTACGATTGTGGCGGCCGGACCGTCTTGCCTGGCCTCATCAACGCCCATGAGCACCTTACGTGGAGGCGGGGTATCGGCGGCTTCGAGGACCGAGTCGTGCGCCAGCCGGCTGGCAAGCTGCTTGTACGCGGATTTGGCCACGCACTCATCTCGCTGCTCGAAGGTGTGACGACCGTCCGCGATGTCGGTTCCAAGGAAGGCCTCGCGATCGCGCTTCGCGACGCGATCAACGCCGGCCAGGTCCACGGTCCCCGAATCATCGCGGCCGGCGCCCCAATCGCCATGACTGGCGGCCACGGAAGTGGCGCGGTCCGAGTGGCAAACGGTGTGACCGAGGTGCGTCGAGCGGCACGGGAGCAACTAAAGGCCGGTGCTGACCTCATCAAATTGATGGCCAGCGGCGGCTTTGTCGCCCGTGGTGTAGATTCGCCGACCGCGCCGCAGTTTACAGTGGACGAGATGCGGGTTGCCTTTGACGAGGCACACAAGGCTGGCAAGCGAACAACGGTCCATGCGCACCCGCCAGCAGCGATTCATGCTGCGATTGAGGCGGGTGTAGACTGCATCGAGCACGCCGGCCTGGCTGACCGTGAGACTGCTGAATTCCTCGCCGAGCGCAAGATCTTGGTCGTCCCAACACTGAGCGCACTGCGCATGGAGGTTGAGCGAGGCGAGCGTCTGGGACGCCCGGCCTGGCTGGTCGAAATGTGTCGCCAGAGTCTGCCCGAACAGAAGCGCATGTTTCGTGCGTTGCTTGAGGCTGGGTGCATGATCGTCGCCGGGGTGGACAGCCTGGGCGATCTTCAGGGCGAGCTCGGCCACATGGTGGACGAAGGCATGCCGGTCCCACAGGCCATTGCGGCCGCGACGCTTGTCGCCGCACAGTGCCTGGGGGTAGAAGACCAGGTCGGCACCCTCGAGACGGGTAAGATGGCCGACTTTATCGCTGTGGACGGGGACCCCCTCACGGACATCCGCGCCTTGCGTAAGGTGGCGCTCACTGTGAAAGATGGCGTTCTCTACCACCCCGATACGGTGCGGACGGCAATCGGACCTGGATTGATGACCGACTTCCGATAAGGCGACTGGGGCACGGGAGAGAGGGTATGGAGACAAAGAGTGCACACTTTCGGCGACTACTGGCAGGTGACGAGATCCTCATTGCGCCCGGCGCCTACGACGCGCTCTCTGCCAAGATCATCGAGCAGGCTGGCTTCTCCGCAATTTCGGCGACCGGCGCCGGTATCTCCGCCAGCCTTGGCTACCCTGATGTTGGTCTTGTCACAATGAGCGAAGTTGTGGCACGGATCAAGAATATGGCGGATGCGACAACGGTACCGCTCCTCGCCGATGCCGATACAGGGTATGGCAACGCGATCAACGTCATTCGAACTGTACGGGAGTTCGAAAGTGCGGGCGCCGCAGGGATTCACATCGAGGATCAAGTAACCCCCAAGAAGTGTGGACAGCTCGCCGGCAAAGAGCTTATTTCTGTGCAGGAGATGGTCAAGAAGATCGAGGCGGCGCTTGAGGCACGGCGCGATCCGGATTTCGTGATCGTCGCGCGGACCGATGCACGCTCCGTTTACGATCTCGACGAAGCGATACGACGCGCCAATGCGTTTGCTGGGGCTGGAGCGGATGCGATCTTGATCTACGGTGCGGAATCAAAGCCGGAGCTGCGGCGAATTGGTCGGGAGGTCCGGGCGCCGCTCATCGGACACATTTCCAAGGGTGGCAAAGTACGTGACATCGACGCCGCACAGATGCAGGAAATGGGGTATCGCATGGTCATTTTCCCGCTGCAGGCCATCCTGGCAGCTGCCGTTTCGATCGCGCAACTGGCGCGGGAATTGCGTGCCGGTCCCTCTGATCGAGTTTTCGAGGGCCGAATGGGCCTGCCGGCGGAACTGTACCGGATTGTCGGACTTCAGGAGGTCGAGGAGCAGGAACGGCGTTTCGTCACGCTCGCGTAAAGCGCGGTGTGCGTGCGTCGAAAACGCGTCAAGGGTCTTCAAGTTGTGGGCACGGATTCGAGCTGCCCAGACATGTCGCGCTTCAGGTTGATCCGCATATTTCGTACAGCCTGTTTGTTCGTGCCGGTCGAAAGGATCAAATGTGAGGCGCACGGAGCATCCGGAGGTAGAAATAAGTCGATGCTCCAGTACCAATTCCTCTTGCTGCCGCTCGGCTGCACTTAATCTGCGGAAGAACGCGCTTCATATGAGCACGTCCACGCTTAGGAGGAAACGGAGGAGAGCAAAATGAAAAATGCTCGTCGTCATCGCGGTAGAGTGGGTCCTCTTTTGGGTCGTAGTACTATGGTGCTCCTAATTTTGGTGCTCCTCATAGCAGGCTGCAGTCAAGGCCAGCCCGCACCAGCCTCCGATGTTGCACCAACGGCGGCGGGTGCCCCTACTGAGCCAACCACCGAATCAGGTAAAACATCCGAGCCGACGGCCGCGCCGACCACTGCCCCCACTGCGGCCGTGGCACCAACTACGGAGGCGACACCAGACGAAGGGACGCCTTCATCGGAAGCTGGACCTCCGCAGTATGGGGGAATCATGACGGTGGCCCAGCCATTCGGCCCAATCACACTGGATCCCATGATCGATCCAGGGGCGGACGGCATTTATATTCTCGAGCAGGTGATGGAAGGCCTGATGCGGATCTATGAAGACGGCTCGATCGGCCCGGGGCTGGCCGAGTCGTGGGAGATATCGGACGACCAACTCGTCTGGTCCTTCAAGCTTCGGGAGGGCGTGAAGTTCCAGAATGGCGATCCTTTCACCGCGGATGATGTGATCTTCACCTTCAACCGCCTGATGGATCCGGATGGAGTTGCCTCCTTCAAGGCGCTCTACATCGATCACATCGAAAAGGTCGAAAAGGTGGACGACTTCAACGTGAAGATCACGATGAAAGCGCCCTGGCCCGCCTTCCCCGTCTTTGCCTCGACAAACCACACCAAGATCCTGAACCAGCGCAATGTCGAGGAAGCGGGGGATCAGTTTGGGTTCACGATCATGCCGGTCGGAACGGGGTTTTTTAAGCTCGACAGATGGGACAAGGACGATCAGGTCGTCCTCGTGAAGAATGAGGACTACTGGCAGGAGGGGCTCCCCTACCTGGACGGGATCGTTTACAAACTGGTCAAGGACTCTCAGGTCGCCAAGCTTTCCATCACGACTGGTCAGGTAGATGTGCTGCAGGATCCTCCCGTTGATCAGCTTCCTGAACTGCAGAAGAATCCTGACGTGAAAGTGCTCAGCGCGCCCGGCGGCGCCCAGATGCTCATCGACGTGAACCTGGACAAGCCACCCTTCGACGACGTGCGTGTCCGGAAGGCCATCTCCATGGCGATCGATCGCCAACAGATCGTGGATGTAGTCTTCTACGGGACGGCCGAGGTCGCAAACGATTTCTTCCCATCCTGGTTCTGGGCCGATAACCCCGACTTCGAGATCCCATACGATCCAGAACGGGCAAAGGCGCTCCTGGCAGAAGCCGGTTACGGTCCAGATAACCCTCTCAAGTTTACGCTGTTCGTCTACAACTTCATTCCGTATACCGACATCGGCCAGATTGTCCAGGCCCAGTTAGCCCAGATCGGTGTACAGATGGACGTGCAAGCGTTCGACTCGGCAACGGCGATTAGTTACATGAATAAACCGGAGAAGCGACCGCAGATGGAGGCTGTTCTGTTCAGGCACATCGCCCGAGCGAACCACTACGAGTTTAGCGGGAATCGCTACTCAGCAAATGGCAAGCTGAACTGGAGCGGCTACAACAAGGGCAGCAAGGTACAGAATCCGCATGCCCAGGAGCTCTTCGATCAGGTCGAGCCCTTGCAGGACTTTGACGAAGGCGACCAGGAAAAGGCCCGCCCAATCTACGATGAACTCGCGCAGATCGTGCTCGTCGATGATGTCGTTCAGATCATGCTCGTCCATCAGGCAAATGTTGACGTCGTTCGGAACCGTGTACAGGGATATCCAAGCAGCGCATACGACTGGCAACCGTACTGGAAGACCTGGCTATCGCAAAAATGAGCCGGCGGTGACTGTAGACTTACACGTGCGGTGGAAGGCACGGTTCAGACTACCCGGCCGTGTGCCGCTCTCCTTGGGCGGCACACGGTGGGTTCTCGCGGCATTCGACGGAAGAACTCGGTCATTCTAGTAGGGATCAGGTTGCGAGGCGATGGTTCGCTATATTCTGCGCCGGCTTGTCCTCTTCATACCTGTTGCGCTCGGCATCACGATCATTGTTTTCGTTCTGATCCGTTTCGCACCGGGCGATCCGATATACACGATGCTCGGGCTCGACTACAGTAAAGAAGCAGCAGAGGGGCTACGACACCAACTCGGGCTGGACCGGCCTATTCCTGTTCAGTACGCGTTCTGGGTCGGGCGCGTCCTTCGCGGCGAACTCGGACGATCATTCTTCTCGCGCGAGCCGGTCCTGGCAATGATCCTCCGACGTCTCCCTACTACCGTCATGCTGACGATCACCAGCATGTCGGTGGCGCTCTTGATCTCTGTCCCCACCGGCATCATCTCCGCGCGATGGAAGGATACAATCATTGATAATGTCAGCCGCCTCGTGGCGATCCTTGGCGTTTCGATTCCTGTCTTCTGGCTCGGCCTGATGTTGCTGGTGGTCTTTGGCGCGTATCTCCGCTGGTTTCCGATCGGCGGCACCGTACAGGAGTACGGGCCGAAGGCGTTAGTCTTGCCCTCGATCGCGCTCGGCAGCGGGTTCACCGCGTTGCTCACGCGCATGATCCGATCGAATCTGATCGAGACACTCGGCGAGGATTACATTCGCACCGCTCGGGCCAAAGGTCTCACCGACAACAAAGTCTACTTCCACCACGCGCTCAAAAACGCGCTCATTCCTGTAATCACCGTAGTTGGCCTGCAGTTTGGCACGCTGCTCGGTGGCGCCGTGTTAACAGAAACGATCTTTAATCTTCCCGGCCTGGGGCGGCTCCTGGTGGATGCCATCAACGCCCGTGACTATCCTATCATACAGGGCTGTGTCTTGACGATCTCCTTTTTCTTCGTCGTCGCCAATCTGGTGGTCGATGTCATGTATGGGTTCATTGATCCCCGCATTCGGTATCGTTGATCTATGGCCAGATCCTTCTCTCTTCGGCCCGCTCGGGACGCCAATATGACGGCGCAATCCAGTCGAGCCGAGCGCAGTTGGCTCGGTCATCTCTGGCGAATCCTCGCCCGTAACCGCCTCACCTTCCTGGGATTGATCGTTCTGCTCATTATCGCTACGGCTTCCGCCCTGGCCCCCGTCGTTGCGCCCTACAGTTTCGAGCAGATGAGCCTTCAGGAGCGCCTGGCACCGCCTGGTGCCCAGCACCTGTTTGGGACCGATAACTTTGGGCGCGATATCTTTAGTCGCGTTCTCTATGGCGGTCAGTCCTCGCTCCTCGTCAGCCTGGCGGCGGTGTCGGGCGCGCTCACCGTTGGCACATTCCTGGGTGGCATTGCCGCGTATTACGGGGGCTGGCTCGATGAAACCATCATGCGACTGATGGATATCATCCTTGCTTTCCCATACATCGTGCTGGCAATCACGCTTGTTGTGGTGCTGAGCCCTGGACTCGCGACGGTGGTGATCGTCATTGTCGTGATCCAACTCCCAGCGTTCACACGGGTCACACGGGGCTCCGTGCTTGTCATCATGAACCAGGAATTCATCCTTGCTGCCCGTGCGACGGGCCAACGAGATATCTGGATACTGCTGCGCCACGTCCTACCGAATGCGATTACGCCTCTCGTCGTGATGGCCTCATTGTCGTTGGGCACCGCCATCACGGCTGAGGCGGCTCTCAGTTTTCTTGGCCTTGGAGTGCAACCGCCCATGTCGAGTTGGGGCACTATGATCTACGAAGGCACACGAGCGCTCACGACCGCTCCCTGGACTACGGCCTTCCCGGGCCTGGCCCTCAGCCTTACGATCCTGGGGGTGAACCTCGTGGGTGACGGCATGCGCGACGCGCTCGATCCTCGTTTGAGGCGCATCTAGGCACAAAAAAGAAGGTCCCCGGGGTTGGGCGCGCACAGAGTGTGTGTGAGCAACCAACGCACCTTCTGTGGCTGTGTTTATGCCCACAGCCGATGGCAAGGACTAAGTGGTGGCAAGTGAGGTGGAGGGAATGTCCGAACATGCGGATTCTGTCCGGCAAGAGTTGATCCTCCTGGCGCGGCGGCTTGGGATTCGGTTGACCGAGGAGGATCTGGAAATAGTGGTTCCCGCGTACCACCGTGTGCAGGAGCTCCAGGCATACCTCCGCCGGGAACTGCCGCTCGAGGAGGAGCCAGCGAGCATCGGAGCGCGACCCGTTGGCGAGGTCAAAAATGAGCCATTCTGACCTCTGCCTACTCCCAATCACCGAGCTGGCCGCGCAGATCCAGCAACAAGTGCTCTCGCCGGTCGAACTGACTGAGGCGTACCTGGCTCGCATTGAAGCGCTCGATGGGAGGGTGGAGAGCTATCTCACCATCACTCCGGAGAGAGCACGCGCTGACGCCATTCGCGCTGAGCAGGAGATTCACTAAGGAATCTACCGGGGACCACTTCACGGGATTCCGGTGGCACTCAAGGACCTGTTCGACACTGCCGGGATTCGTATGACCGCCAACTCGCGATTGCTCTTCGATCGGATCCCGGCACAGGATTCGACGATCGTGGCCCGGCTGCACGCCTCAGGTGCAGTCCTGTTGGGTAAACTCAAACTTTATGAGTTTGCGATGGGCGTTCCCTACCCCGGCGATCCCATCCCTCCTGCCCGAAACCCCTGGAACCTGGAACGCATACCAGGCGGCTCTAGTTCGGGCTCGGGAGCCGCCCTGGCCGCAGGACTATGCGCGGGTTCGTTTGGGAGTGATACAGGCGGCTCGATCCGCCATCCGGCGCACATGTCAGGGGTCGTGGGACTGAAGCCGACCTACGGCCTGGTGAGCCGTCACGGCATGATTCCCCTTTCCTGGACGCTCGATCACGCCGGACCAATGGCGCGGACTGTTCAGGACGTTGCCCTGTTGTTGCAGGCTGTCGCCGGCTATGATCCCGCGGACCCGGCAAGCGTACGAGTCAAGATACCAGACTATGCGACAGCGTTTCCCGGAATTGGCCGCGGTGTGCGAATCGGCGTTCCCGAGGCATATATTGAATCTACCCCCGGCCTCCACGCGGATATTCTCCGGGCATTCAACGAGGCGCTGGACGTGCTCCGGACGCTCGGAGCGACAGTGCGGCCGGTGCCATTGCCGTCCGCCGAGCTGGTTGATGCGGTTTTCCATCCGATCCTGCTCTCTGAGGCAATCGCGTACCACTCCGCGTGGCTCGCCACGCGAAGAGAGGATTACGGCCCTGGTTTCTGGAACCGGCTCGTGCCCGGAATCATCTTCACCGGCGCGGAGTATGTCCAGGCCCAGCGCGGGCGGGCCCTCTTTTGCCGCGCCATTGAAGAGTTGATGGCCACCGTTGACTTGATCGCTATGCCGACGGTGCGAGAGACTGCCCCCACGCTCGCCGAGCACATGGGTGTGGCCCACCCAACCCGCGGGCCATTCACCGGCCTGTTCAACCTCACAGGGCAGCCTTCGATCTCTGTGCCGTGTGGTTTCGACCGCCAGGGGCTTCCGATTGGCCTGATGCTGAGCGGGCGCGCCTTTGATGAGGTAACGGTGCTCAGCGTGGCCGACGCCTATCAGCAGGCGACCGACTGGCACCGGCAGCATCCACCACTCGTCGGTTAAGTGCGAGGGTGGTGCGCCGAGCGACTCATGATCGGTTCGCCGTCCAACGGTGGTACAACCGCACTGGCGAGAGCATTTGGCGCTCTTGTCCGAGCCCTATGGGTCAGTGCTTGCCATTCAGGCTGGTCGTGCGCCGGTCTATCGTGTTTGACCCGGGATATCTCATTCTCTCCAGGAGTAAAGCTATGACGATCGTTTTGCAGGGTGGTATGGTCATTGATGGTCGTGGGAGCGAGCCGGTGCGGCGTGGGGACGTCATCATCGAGGGGGAACGCATCAAGGGGGTCCGAGAGAGTCAGTCGTGGGACAAGGCGCTGCTCGATGACCCGGAGACACACGTCATTGATTGTACCGGAAAGACGGTCCTGCCCGGAATGTTCAATGTGCACGAGCATTTCGACAACCGGCATGGTTCGGGTTCGTTTCAGGAACGCGCGGCGCAATCGATCCCCTGGCTGGTCCTTCGAGGCGCGCGGAATGCCCTACTCGACCTCACGGAAGGCGTTACATCGGTGCGGGATGTGGGCGCCAAAGGAGGAACGAATCTCATCATGCGGGACGCCATCAACGCCGGTCTCATCCTTGGGCCGCGGGTAACGGCGTGTGGTTCGCCGATCGCCATGACAGGCGGACATGGATGGCAGATCTGTATCGAGGCCGACGGCCCAGATACCGTGCGCCGTGCGGCTCGCCAGCTCCTGAAGGAGGGCGCCGATTTTATCAAGCTGATGGCAAGTGGGGGATATGTTCACGCCGGGCAGGACCAGCCATGGTCGCCGCAATTCACGATTGAGGAGATGCGGGCTGGTTTTGAAGAGGCTCGAAAGGCAGGCAAGAAAACGACGGTGCACGCGCATCCGGCAGCGGCGGTTATCCAGGCGGTCGAGGCCGGGGTGGACTGCATCGAGCACGGCATCCTCATGGATGATCAGGCCCGCGGCCTGCTGGCTGAGAGACAAGTTTTCTTCGTACCGACGATTGCCGAGTTGGCTGTGATCGCCGAGCGCGGAGCCGCTTTTGGGCGCCCGGCCTGGATGAAGGAAATTTATCAGAAGGCTCTCGACCGTCACCTTGAGAACGTTCGGGCTTGCGTCGAGGCCGGTGTGCGAATGGCGGTCGGCACGGATGTGATCGGCAAGCAGGTGGAGGAAATGTCTCTGATGGCTGAGGCTGGCCTGAACAACATGGATGTTCTCGTCGCGGCAACGAAGCATGGTGCCGAGGTCTGCGGAGTGCTTCACGAGCGGGGAACGCTTGAGGAGGGCAAGTTGGCCGATATCATCGTCGTCAATGGCGATCCACTGGTGCGGATGGCCCACATCACCAACGTCGAGTTTGTCTTTAAGGGCGGTACGCTTCACCGTCCTGAAGCGCTGCGCTCAGCCATCGGGCGCGTTCCCCTGTAGAACGCTATTCTCACAGCGCTGGCTGTGGTGGCAGGCGCACAACCATTGCCGGAGTCCGCCTGCCACCATGGCCGCTCGCAATCGAAGGGAAGCCTGGCGGCGAACCGGCACAATGCGGAGCAGGGTAGCAATCGAGGGTCGAAGGAGCAAAGAATGCGACGAGGCTATGGTAGTCCCTATGAATCTCTCCCGGACGCCCGTTCCGGTCTACGGCTCCCAGAGCGTGTTCTGTTGAATGATGTGACCCTCCGTGAGGGAGTTCAGGCAGCGCAGCGTCCCCTTGGCCAGGTCGAGAAGGTCGAGATCGCCCGACAGCTGGACACTGTTGGGATACCTCAGATCCAGGTGGGCTATGTGGGGCGATCCGCCTCGGATCGCGAGGGGCTGCGAGCGATGCGCGACGAAGGCGTGCGAGCCGTTCTCGAGGGTATCTGTCCACTGAGCGCGCCGACATGGCGTGAGGAGCTCGAAACAGCCATTCGTGCGGCAGCCGACCGCCTCAATCTGATCTTGCCGAGTTCCGACATCCGGCTTCAACAAAGCCTGAAGTTGTCCCGGGATCAGATGCTCGCAAGGGCTGTCGAGGGGGTCGGTTTTGCCCGAGCATACTGCCCGCGAATCAGCTTCAGCCCCGTTGACACGACTCGGACAGACCTGTCGTTTCTCAAGGAGGTGCTAGCAGCCGTGGCTGAGGCCGGTGCCGACAGGTTTTACCTGATCGACACGGCCGGCGTCATCTCGCCGCTCGGGATGGGCTACCTCACGCGGGCGATTCGTGAGGTCAGTCCTATCCAACTTGCGATCCACTGCCACGACGACTTCGGACTGGCGGTTGCCAATGGGTTGGTAGCCATCGAGCAAGGGGCTGAAGTGGTGGACGTCTGTGTGAATGGGATGGGTAAGCGTGCCGGGAACCTGGCGCTCGAGGAGATTGCGCTTGCCTTGTCGGTCTTTCACAACCTCGATCTTGGGATACGCGTTGACGGACTATACGCCCTCTCCCACAAGGTCGCCGAAATGACTGGGGTCGATATCCCGTTCAACAAAGCAGTCGTGGGTCAGGACGCCTTCGATGTCCAGGTTGATGTCCAACTTCGTGGAACGCCCGGCCACCCGGCCATCCACGCACTTGATCCAGCCATTGTCGGACATCCTGCCGCGATAAGCCACAGCACTGGATAGAGCAGAGCGTCGCTCAACCCTGAAGAGTCAGCCATCTCTCTGCTATCACGCGCCGGCGCCTGTCATCGAGTAACCGGAAAAACGTACCTGTAGCTATCGGCCCGATGGACGGCGCGGCTCCAACCGACCGGGAACCCTTCTCGGGTGAAGATTGTCGTCTCCGTGACGAGGATCGGGGCGCCCTCAGGAACACCGAGCGCGGCTGCATCGTCGGCGTTCGCAGCCGTCGCCCAGATTTGCTGTTCCCCTCGGGGAAACGCACGTCCAAAACGCTGCTCGAGGATTGCAACCACCGAATCCGCCTCCTCAAGCTCGGATCGGGTCGGAGCAAACTCGTCAGGCACGAGCAGGTAGGTGCGTACTTGAACAAGGGGGTGATCGTCGAGGAGGATGACGCGGGTCATGCCGAGGACCTTGCCGTCCGAGTCTGGACCAAGCAGTTGGCGGACATTCTCGGGCGGTCGAACCCGCCCGATGTCTGATACCCGAGACCGGGGATTCAGACCCTGCGCACGAATGTACTCGACGAGGCCACCGAGGCGGCGCGAGGCATTGGAGATCGGCGTGGACACAGGGAAAGTGCCCTTCGAACGCTCGCGATAGATGTACCCGTCGTCAACGAGCTGTTTGAGTGCCTGGCGTATCGGTGCGCGGCTCACCCGGAATCGCTGGATAAGCTCATCCTCAGTGAGGAACGGCTTGCCAGGCTCATGCTGGGCTGCCTGTAGCTCTTCGATCAGGATCTGCTTGATCTGGTGATAGAGCGGGACCGGTGAGGAACGATCAATCATGCGCATAAAAACATTTTATTCGTTTATTATACTAAGGTCAACCGGCATCATCTTGCCGCGCTGGCTTCTCAAAAGGAACTCTAGTCGGCGAGGCGTCGCCTTCGAGCAGGAAGAAACGACCCGTGGCGACGCGGGTTTCTCTCAGGAGCCGTTCAGACAGCTCAGACCGACCGGACCCTGGTGCGCTGCCAGCCCGTTCAAAAGGATGGTTCCGATTCGCGGTGGTGTGGGCAGTGGTGGCCCCCTCGGGGGGCCTCGTTGAGGAGACTACGGATCGCCTGACCGAATCGCGTTGGAACGGTGGGTATCGTTCGGGTCAGAAGGAGGTCAAGTTATGGGCCAGCCATCCCAGCGCCGTCAGCGAGTCACGCAGCGTTCCCGCCAACCGCGGCAGTCGCCTGGGAAAGTGGAGCGCCTGCAACGGCTCAATCTGCACGCGGCCGGCATTGACGTGGATGGCGGCGGCCTTGCGGATCGCGGCCCACAGCGTGAGTCGGAGCGACAGCGCCCTCGGTGCCTGTTATCGGCGCCTGCGCGCCACGCATGGCGCCCCCACAGCCATGACCGCCACGGCGCACACATTGGCCCGCCTCATCTATACCATGCTGAAGCATCGCAGACCTTCCAACGACCCAGGTGCCGACGCTGTTGAAGAGCGGTACCGGCAGCACGCCATCCAAACCCTCAAACGGAAAGCCAAGAAGTTGGGTCTGGAGGTCGTACCGGCCAGCGTCTAACAGGGAGGTCTCTCCACGCCCCAGCAGGTGTACTGGTTTCTTAGGAGTTCTGTTAGCTCGGCAAACTGGAGGTTTGACAACGCAAAGCCGTTGCAGGTCGCTGCAATGGAACCGCCTCACCTTCGACCCTTCGCCAGGTCCTTCCCTTCGACAGCGCTCAGGGCACCGCTCGCAACCTGTTCACCTTCAACCTCAGTCTGTCGCGTAGCACCTCGAACAAGCTTATCAGGCAAGCCCTTGACGATCACGGACAGATTTATGGTTCTCTGGCTTTCTGGTTTTCGGGAGATCTGGTTCTCTGGGTTCCCGCCCATACCACTCACCCACCCCGCTGCCCGCCTCGCCCAGCTCACCCTGCTCCTGGCCAGCGCCCTGGCCCCGCCCCCAGCTCAGCACGACCGCACCCGCCGAAGCGATCTCGATGCTCTTTCTGGGCAATCTCGCTCATGAGACGACCTATCCCGGCCCCGCC